>JBFMHI010000056.1 GCA_040753085.1 bacterium
GAAGCTGTCTCTGGCCCGGAATGAGTATGAAAGCCTAAAAAGAGAGACTATCCACAGGATCAAAGATGCTTACCTTGAACTGGCCAGGACAAAAGAAGAGGTAAAATTAACAGAAGATATTTACCAGAAAGCTCTTAGCGAATTAGAGGTGCTTCGGAAGGGGTTTAAGCTGATAATTCCAGAATCTGCAAAACAGCCTTGATTAATTAGAGTTAAAAGTTATCCTTCATGAAAATGCTCGGCCAGCCAAAACAAGGGATGTGATTATCTTGTGTTTTGTAAGAAATAAATCTGTTGTTTTTTAGTCATTTTTACTCATTTTTTCGGAAATTATTACCAATGGAGAATATCCTAATGGTTTGATTTTATTAGACTTATAAATCTTCTTATACCACCTGAACGGTTACATAAATTGTAACCGTTCAGGTGGTAATGAAAGTTGAGGGGAAATTTTTGTAACTATTCAGCCCTTAAGGCATAAAGACACAACCTCGATCCTCGATCCTGGATGCTCGATCCTGGATACTGAATCCTTTACCAGCATCGAAGATCGAGCATCGAGCATCGAAGATCGAGCATCGAGATAAAAAAGGGACAACGGTAGGCTTCAGCCTACCGCTATCCCTTTTGCTTTTAATGTTCTAAGTGCCCTATGGGATTCTTACCGGCCGGACTTATTACTTTAACACAATCATTCGTTTGGTAGCGGTATAAGATCCGGCTTTAAGTTGATAAAGATAGGTACCGCTTGAGACCTCACTTCCATTTTCATCCCGACCATCCCAGTAAGCGGCTCTATCCTTGTCAAGATAGCTTCCCGGATTGAGTTGTCCTAAATCCAAGGTTCTTACCAATTGGCCGCTCAGGTTGTAAATATTGATGGCTGCTTCGGCTTCCTCGGCTAACTTGAAAGGTATCCATGCCTCTGGATTAAATGGGTTGGGATAACTCTGGAGGAGTTTATTCTCCCCCGGCACCTGATCGGATACGGCTAAGTTAATGTATTCAGCCAAGATATTTCTAAGCTCTGTATTTGAGGAGCTGCCCAGGGCCTCATACATAGCCCTGAAGGCGGGAAGATAAGCAGCCCAGTCGATCTTGTTATGGTCAGCTAGGACCGGTGCAGAAGAAGAACTGTGGGTCTTATGCCAATTCAACCCCACGACCAGGATATCTTTAGCATCCACGATCCCGTCGCCGTTAGCATCAGCATAAGTAGCCGCCACGGTTCCCCAGGCTGTAGCCTGTTGGCCAACCCAACTCGTCTGGGCATTCGTTCTGGCTGGGCCGGTAGATTTCCAATAGATACCGATCGGCAGGACATCCTTAGCATCCACCTGGCCGTCATTGTTAGTATCCCCGGGCCAGACAGTCACTGTCTTGACAAGCCCTTCGGCCACTTCTATTTGACTGGAAACCAATTTGAGCGCAATGGTATTGTTCACATGATTCTTGGCCTCCACATTAGAGAAGCTCAGATCGATCTCTTCCCCAGCCGACACAGACTCGGATAACTTAAAGGTAATCTTGACTACGGGTTTATTGGCGTTGAATCCGGTAACCCCGCTGGAATGAATCCCACTCTTACGGCTGACTCCAATCTCAATCTTCCCGGCCGCATCATCATTGGTGTTAAAGAAGACCAATTTGCTTGGATCATCGTCCAGGAAGTTTCCTACTTCAGCCTGGACAAAATCTATGTATTTGGTCTTGCTGTAATTCAGAATGAAAGATAGGGCAAATAGGTTGCTGACAGGATACCGGCTATCTCCCACATATACCTTGACCTCAAAGGTCTCTCCGGCCTTTTTAGAGTAAGAAGATTCATCCAGTCGAAGTTTCACATTGCTTGTCCCGCTGCCGGCATAGGCAGAAACAGTCACGGTGACCTCGTCCGGCAGAGATCGATTGCCCTCAGAATCAACCACTACCAGTTGGAATTTATATTCTCCTGTCGTCTGAGGGGTAAAGGTAGGCTGAACTTCACTGCTCAGGCTGACTACCTCAGGTTCGGTTCCAATCTGGGTCCAGATATAGATCAGGCTATCTCCGTCCGGATCAGAGCTGGCGCTGGCATCGAGCATAATCAGATTACCGGCCGCCGCCGTGATATCCTGACCGGCATCGGCTGTTGGGGCGTGGCCGATCTTACTCCAGGGGCGGTAGTTGACAAAGTCGCTGACCATATCACCAAAACCATTTGGATTATATAGCGGCCTGCCCTTTGAGGTATCCTTGGGGCCGGTGCTGTCTCCCCACCAATTATAACCGGCGATGATTTCCTGGGTCTCATCGGTGTTTATTACTCCGCCATTGATATTATCTATGATCTCGCATTGGTTCTCATCGCTGCCGCCAATAGTCGGCTTGGAACCCGTGCTGGAGTAAAGGCCGAAATTATTCTCAGAAAGGATACTCTTGGTAATAACTGGGGTCGCCCCAAGTCGGCAGTTGATCCCGGTGCCACATTTAGTAATAGTGGCGTGGGTCACCGTAGGCGAGGCAGAGGCACAATCCAATCCATTAGCCCCATACATTATCTCCACATATTCGAGGGTACCTTCAGTAGTGCCGTTATTAAAGGCAATCCCACCCCAGTCACCTTTAGCGGCCGGAGCATAGCCGTCATCGTCATTGGTATCTCCGCCGACCGAGTCATCCCGGTAAGAGGTAAAGATAATTGGATTGTCCTTGTTACCGATGGCCACTAATTTAGCCGACTTATTGATGTAAATAGGGGCGCCGGATTTGATCTTAACCCCCGGCTGGATAGTCCAGGTAGGGGAATCACCTACGGAGAGCGCTTCAGAGACATAGAAAGCCGCGGAGGTCTCAGACCAGGTGACGTCCTTGGTGATACCCGAGCAGACCTTAATGGCATTATAACGATTTCCAATGATATTGTTATCCTTTATCGGTCCGGCATTATTGGCGGTGATCCCGATGGCATAGTTGCGGTTATTATAAATGGTGTTATTCTCTATAATCGGGGTGGCCTTATCATCACAGAAAGTGGTGATTACCCCGCCGATCTGGTCATTATCCGGATCATCGTGATCATTGTTCTGGAGTATGTTTCCTTTGATGGTGGGGGCTGAGGCACCCGTGATCCCAATGGCTCTGAAGCTGGCATAAGAAATCTCAGAGTTGGTAATGGTTGGAGAGGCATTGTCAATGGAGATTCCCTCTTCACTGTATCTGATGGTGCAGTTGTCAATGAGACCCGAAGAACCGGGATGGAGGGTAATGGCCTGCCAATCCCCGTCATCGGCTATCCTGCCGTCTGAGTCACCGTCAAAGTTGGTATCTCCGCCAAAGTCGTCGTCATAATAGGAGGTAATCACAATCCGGCTGGTTGGGGTCCCATCAGCCGTCAGGGTTCCGTAAATGTCAAGGCCAGAACCTTCCTGTTTGGCCTCATCCTCACTGAGCTTGACCACTACACCCGGCTCGATGGTCAGGCTGGCTCCTGTTTCGATGATGACCCGATTGATATAGAAGACCTGACTCGAGGCGGACCAGATGGTGGCTCCGGTATGCTTCTTGGCCTTAATCCAGATACCATTGTGATAATTGCCGGTCAGGGTATTATCCTCGATAATATATCCGCCGACACTATCACCCAGCCGGTGCTCTCCCTTGATAATAGCCCAGCCGGCATTAGATGTGATGGTGTTGTTAGTGATATTCTCCGAATGAGTAGCCGTGGAGAAGATACCTCCGCCCTCTGCATTAACTCCATTATCAGTAATAGTGCAATTAGTCACCACCAGATCAGTGATGTTTCCAAGATTATAATCACCCTCGTTGAGGATACCCCAGCGTCCGTTCCTCTGGATGGTGCAATTGGTAACATTGATCGTTCCGGCATAGACCTTAAGATCGATTCCATCCAGTGCATTGTCGGAGAAAACAGAGTTGTTGAAGGTATTATTAAAGGCATTGGCACTGTCGGATGTAGCCAGGAGGCCATAACCACATGAGTTGGTGCTCGAGACGTGATCTATCTCTACCGACGTCTCATCTATCTCGATATTTCCTCGATAATAAGTCCCGGTGCCATCATTGTATAATCCGCCGTAGCTTACATCCACATATTTCAAGACAGAGCCGGTGGAGGTGGATTCAAATCTGATCCGCTGCCAGTCGCCGCACTGTGGGGTGTAAAGCACATTGGCCTCTCCTGAGGTGGCTGCATCAGAACAGCAGCCCTCAACCGTTCCGGCCGCCGCGCTGCCCGTGGCCACATCTGGTCGAGGCCAGGTGGTAAAGGTGATATGGTTGTTTTCAGTTCCCTCTGCCTTTAATGTCCCCTGGACGATAAAGTCAGTAGGCTGGTCAGAATCAGGCAGAGTGGAGAAGGGCCGGAAGTAAACCAATACTCCAGGCTCAATCGTCAAGGTGACCCCTTCGGTGATCAGGACCAGATCTTCGATGATATAAGGAGAGCCTGACAGGGTCCAGGTGGTCGTATCAGCAATTACCCGATCGTCATAAGGAGCCACATTATCCAGGATACGGTTAACATAGGTGGCTGTGGCCGTAATAGACCAGCCGGCGCTAAAGGCGCTCTGGACCCCGCCGCAGGCCACGGCCGCAACCCGCCAGTAATAGGTCCGGTTCAAGGTCAGAGATGTCGGGGGGGTAAAGGTAGTGGTATCCTTTACCTCTTGGCTTATCTCCGGTGAAGAGAAGTCAGCATCGGTGTCCAGTTGGAAGAGATAATGATCCACTCCCGCTACCTGACTCCACTGGAAGGCCGGCAGATTATCGGTAATGGTGCCTCCGTTGGCTGGAGAAACTAGGGCGGGGGTAGCGGGCGCTGTAGTTTTCAGGGTGAAGGTGGAAACAGATGACCATTTGGTTTCATTGACCGCCTGATCAAAGGCCTTGACCCGCCAGTAATAGGTCCCCTCTGTCAGATAATCCAGCCCGTCTAATTCGGCCGGGGTAGCCGCATAATCGGTCACATCGATCACATTATCATTATTGACGTCGGCCGGCCAGATAGTCTGTTTTACCTCGGAATACCAGGAAAGCTCACTCACATTAATAAGCATCGTCTCTGGACTGGAAAAATCAGCACTGTCTTTAACCACCTGGATGGTGTAGACCACCGGCGCTGATTTATCCCCTATTCCTTGCCAATCAAAGACGGGGGTAGTATCCGAGATACAGTCGTTATCAGCCGGAGTGACCAGGAGGGGGACATTTATCGGCTCTGTTATCCGGACATCGATGTTCAGGAGCCAGACATCAGAAGACCAGCCGCAGCTATTGCCGGCCGTGTCAGTGGATTTTACCCGCCAGTAGTAGGTTCCGTCCCTGAGAAGATTAGTTAACACGTAACTGGAGGTAGTAAGTCCGGATTGATTGATCTCAGGGGAGGAAAAGTCCACGTTGTTATCTACCTGGAGGGTATAAGTGGCATCGTCCTCGTCAGACCAGTCAAAGTAAGGGGTGTTATCGTTGGTCCAGCTTCCGTTATCCGGGCTTACCAGGGAAGGAGCTGCGTCGCAATTGGGATCGATCCTGACGGCCCAGATATTCGACCAGGTGGATTCATTTCCGGCACAGTCTCTGGCCATCACCCGCCAGAAAAAGGTCCGGCCGCTGCCGATATCGGGCAGCATGGTGGGGGTCATGCTCGACCCATTAAAGAGGCCCGGCTGATAGACATCGTGGGGATCATTGGGATCGGTTGAATACTCAATGGCGGTGTTAAACCCATCTCCAGGCGGCACCGTAGTAACGTCCTCATCGGTCTCTATCTGAATGACATAGTAAACCGTAGGACAATAGTTAGAATTGTCATAATTGCCTGAAAGCTCTGATGAGTGGGTGGACATGGCGTCTTTGACATCAGACCAGTCAAAGGTTGGGGTTTTATCGTTGGTCACGGCATAATCGAATGGGGAGATAAGATAAGGTGCATCTGGCGCCGTACTGTCAATAGTGAAGCCGGCGTAAGAAGAGGTCTGAGACCAGCCGCTCATATTTCCGGCGCAGTCAATGGCCCGCACCCGCCAGTACCAGGTGCCTTCCGTCAGCGCCGGCGAGATAGTCATTGTGCTGGTGCTTCCCGGCGGCAAAGTGGGGTCGGAATCGGCCGTCACATTTAGCGCCGGTGAAGAGAAATCCTCATCATCATCTATCTGGAGCTGATAAGAAAGTTCCTCTTCCGGTTCAGACCAGTCCAGAGTCGGCGTAGCATCGTTGGTGAAGCAATCATCAGCCGGATAGACATAGGCCGGCGCATCGGGCGGCGTAAGGTCAAGGGTGAAGCTCAGCATATTGTGTCCGTAACTCTCATTTCCGGCCTCATCCACCGCCACAACCCGCCAGTAATAATGTCCTTCGGAAAGGGCATAGGCCGGCGGCAAGGTATAGGTTGATTCCGTCAGCCCTGAGACAGAGATGTCCGGATTGGTAAAGTCGTCGTGGTCGTCCAGCTCAAAGATATAAGATACGATGTGATAAGTAGAGTCAGGCTCATCCCAGTCAAAGGTCGGGGTCTGATCCGCCATACAGGTGTTATTAGAGGGCGAGCTCAAATTCAAGGTCAGATTATCCAGAGCGTCGGTTCCGGCGATGCTGAAGGTCCAGACCTGGCTCCAGCAGGCATTACCGGCCTTGTCCGTGGCCACTACCCGCCAGTAATAGGTGGTGCCAGTATTAAGGTCATCAGTGGCCTGGCTGGTATATTCAGACACAGGCGGAGAGCCGGTGTTGTATTGGTCAATGACCAGGGGTGAAGTAAAGCTGGATTCGGTATCCACTTGAAGTTCATAAGAGGTCAGGGTGGCATCGGTCACATCGGCCCAGTTGAATTCCACCGGCGTATCAGCCAGAGTTAGTCCATGAGAGGGTGAGAGCAAAGTGGGTGTGCAGGGTGGCACTGTATCAATGTAGACCACCTGGGTCTTCCAGGGGGTGTAATTGCCGGCGCAATCCCTGGCCCGCACCCGCCAGATGTAGGTCCCATCAGCCAGAGCCGCCGTATAGGTCGGTTCTGAGAGCTCAGTCGCATCTACTACCGGTGAACCAAAACCGACACTTGCCTCTGCAATCTGGAGGTCATATCTTAATTCACTGCCCCGAGTGACCACGTCATCCGCGGTGTCATTAAAGTCAACAAAGTTGTGATTGTTGTCTATATCATCCCTGGTATCGCCTTCATCCCAAATAAAGGTCGGCGTCCCATCAGCCCAGTAGTCTCCATTAGCCGGAGTATCAGACAGGGTGGTGGGAGTAGTTGGCGCTACGGTATCTATCAGGAAGAGCCAGGCCGCCGAGACTGAGGTGTTTCCGGCATCGTCCCTGGCCGTGACCCGCCAATACCAGTAATCCGTATCCCCGGATGAGTCGGTTAAACAAACCGGCAACACATAATTGGTGGCCGTCAGGCTGGCATTGTAATAAACGCTGGTGGCATCGCCAGTATTAACAATCGGATTGCTGAAATCATCCGTATCATCGACCTCAATAAAGAAGGTCACCGCGGCTGGTTCATCCAGGCCGCCGGGCGCGGCTCCGAAAGGAGAGCCATACGTCCAGGATAGGTTCGGCGTGCAGTCATTGATATGCACCTGCTGGCTGCAAAATTCACTGGTCGCACCAGGATATAGAAGGGTTGGATCAGGCGCGGTTCGATCCACCACTACGGAACAAACCGTGCTCCAATTACCCACGGCATTATTATTGGTGGGATCAATGGCCCGCACCCGCCAGAACCAGATACCCTCGGCCAGAGTTGAATTAGTATAGGTCGTAGCCGTGGTGGTTTCATTAATATCCGTATCCTCAGAATCAGGGATAGAGAAGCTGCCGTCGTGGTCGATCTGGATCTGATAGACCAGATCAGAGGGAGCGCCAGAGGGGTCAGAGACACCGCTCCAGCTAAAGGTTACCGTCGCGTCATTCAGCCGGTCCCCGCAGGTCGGTGTTTGAGGCACCGGCGCATCCGGGGAAGCCATATCATCCAGGTCAACCACCACCCGCCAGATATAGCTCCAGTTGGTGGTGTCTCCACCCTCATTGGCCATTACCCGCCAGAAGTAGGTGCCTTCAGGCAGGGTCGTGGGGGCGGTGCCCGTAATGCTCCATACATCCGGATTAGTGGCGGTCATGCCGATAGTAAAGGAAGGCATATCACCGTGCAGTTCTACGGTGTATAAGGGATCATTGAAATCATCGTCATTAAAATTGGAGACCTGGAGGGTATAGGTGTCTCCATCAGCCATACCATTCACCGCTTCCCAGAGAAAGGTGGGCTGATTGTTATTGGTGGTTATACCATCAACGGGTGAGACCTGTTTTGGCCCTAAAATAAGAAAAGACCAGGTAGACCAGGAGCTCCAGTTGGAATAGGGGACTCCATCGTCATAAGCCATTACTCGCCAATAATATCTAGCGGAGGGGAGGTTGGGTAAAGCCGTATCCCCCGTCGTGCCAAAATGGAAGGTGGAAACATCACCTGGCGTCTCAGCCCACTTAGGCCAACTGACCGCGGTCCCATCCGGATCAAACTCGGTGCGGGAAAGGAAATCAGACCGCTTGTCTACCTGAATAAGCCAGGTATCTGCAGCGTTTAGTCCGGATATATCTTCCCAGTCAAGAACCGGCGAAGCAGAGTAGGTTTCACTTCCATCGATCGGGGAGACTAGAACCGGCGCGGTAATGTCAAAATACTGGATGCCGCTTATGGTCGATTCATTCTCAATCACTCGCCAGTAATATCGTTTCTCAGTCCCGTCCGGATTGGCCAGCAAGGCTTGAGTATTGCCCAGGTTATAGCTCATCGTAGTGCTCAAACCGCTGGTGAAGAGCTGGTTAACCTCAAATTCCAGGGGATAGAGGAAATCCGAACGATCGTCTATCTGTAAGATAACCTGAGTAGGGGTAGAAGCATGGGTCCATTCAAATACGGGTGTAGCATCAATGGTGTCTTCTCCGTTAATAGGTGAAGTCAGACTGACGCCGTAGGCATCACCTGCTCCTATTATTGTGGCTAAGCCGATGATGAGGGCAAATAGTATGGTTGTTACTGCTTTTAGACTGGTTCTTTTCATGAAAAGAGCCTCCTTTACTGTAGTGATGTAGTGCGTTAGTGCTGGAGTAGAGAACTACCCCTCTCGTAATACTTTATTCTTCCGGTTTTAATTATGGCTGGCTAAGATTGATAAGTCTTAGCTATCTTAGATATTTAGTAATATGGCATCCCTCCTTTAACAATTAACAATTAACAATTAACAATTGATAATTGATAATTAAAAAAAAGACCTATCTCCCTCAGGACACACTGATCCTGTTTGGAAAATAGGTCTAAAAAAAATGCTTTCCTTGAAATTACTACCATTCTTGCGACCGTCCTTGCTGGATTTAGAGCTTCGTTTAGTGATATAGTTTAAAAAGTGCTGTCTTCTAAAACCCCTCACAGCACTACCTGAACTTTTTCGGAAAGCAAAAAGTCTATCTTAAAAGGATATTAACCCTTCCAAAATAGACCTCTTAATATATCAATTATCAACTGTTAATTGATAGTATCTACTTTAGCCCTCAGTTAGAACACTGATTTTTTCCTGATTACACCGATTAAAATAACGTCTGAGAATCTGTGTTCCTCTTGGCTGAGTAGTTACCATGTGGCTAAAGGTCTAAAATCCTTTTAAGTTCATAACATCCTCCTTTTTGGCTCTAAATATAAAAAAAACTTATCACCCGAACAGAGAAAAATATCTTTTTCCTCCTTGGCGATAAGTTTTCCCTTTGAATCCGGGATAACCGGACTCACCTGCTAATCTAATTCTCTTGGCTAAGTTTTAAAAATCAGGCAAGCGGGTTTTTTATCCGCTTGCCCGGTCTCGTAATAGTATGACGTGAGAACATTTGAGCCTTTAATAAGTTAACGTATATATAATAGCGTTGGGAGGGATATTATTATTACGATAACTTACACTATATATATCGACAAGATCAAGAAAAACTTTAGACTCAATGTTCAAGTTTTTTCGACCTGCGCCATCAGACTTTCAGGGGTTGAAACCGCTAAAGCGGTTATAATTCCAGATGTTATCTTATTCTGTAACACCCTGATAAATCAGGGTGCTAAACTCAATAAACATGAAAATAACAATCTTAACCCCAGTTACCCTGAAGGAGCCGATGAGGGCTAAACTCACTAAACATGGGAATAGCACCCCGATTTATCGGGGTGAATCGGTGGAGAACGAGGCCCCCATAGTAACCGCTTCAGCGGTTTTTTAACCATATAAGTTGCCTTTTTTGAATCCGTAAACGAGCCGTGCATTTCAGAGCCAGAAATATGCCAACTCTGCCGAAAAAAAACTTGAACATCGCCTCTGTGTCTCTGTGACTTATTTGGGTTGCGGCTCTGCGGGGCTATGTAATCTGTGGAGTAACTATTCAGCCACAAAGCCACTAAGGCACAAAGACACAACCTCGATCCTCGATCCTGGATACTGAATCCTTTACCAGCATCGAAGATCGAGCATCGAAGATCGAGCATCGAGGATCGAGCATCGAGCATCCAGCATCATGTGCTGAACGGTTACACTCTGTGGATTAAATCTATTGGCCCAGGGCGAAAATATTTTTGACAAAGGTTAGAAACTGTGATAAGATATAAGAGCCTAACCCAAAACCGATCCGAGCCCCGACTGTTAGCGGAGGGGCGAATAATTATTCGCCCCTACTAAAGAGACTCTACCCATAAATACTAACGTGACAAGACACTAGACTCTAAGAAGCACCTCATCCAGGTAGATATAAGGAGAGTTGGCCGAAACGATGAACCAGGCCGAGGATTAACTATGACTAAAAAGCGGGTCCTAAGTGGTATGCGACCCACCGGAAAACTGCATTTAGGACATCTGTTAGGTGCCCTGAGCAACTGGAAGAAATTTCAGGAAGAATACGATTGTTACTATATGGTGGCTGATTTGCATGCCTTAACGACGGCTTATCTCGATACTGCCCATCTGAAAGAAGATATAAAGGATATGGTCATTGACTGGCTGAGTGTGGGACTTGATCCAGAAAGATGCGTTATCTTTCGCCAATCAGAGATACCTCATCATACCGAACTGCACTTTTTTCTCTCCTGCCTTACGCCTCTTCCTTGGCTGGAACGATGCCCTACTTATAAAGAGCAACAGAACGAACTGAAGCACCTGGACTTACATACTTATGGCTTTTTAGGTTATCCCCTCCTCCAGACAGCCGATATTATTCTTTACAAGGCCCAGCTTGTGCCGGTGGGGGTAGATCAACTTCCTCATCTGGAACTCTCCAGGGAGATTACCAGACGATTTAATAACTTCTATGGAGAGGTCTTTCCCCTGCCTGAGTCCAAATTAACTGAAGTTCCCAAGTTGCCTGGTCTTGATGGCCGGAAGATGAGTAAGAGCTACCACAACTGTATCTATCTTTCTGACAGCGAAGAGGAGATTAAGCGTAAGGTCAGGCAGGTGATCACGGATCCGGCTCGAATCCATCCCACAGACCTGGGACATCCTGAGGTCTGTAATCTCTTTACCTTCCATCAGGCCTTCAATCAAGCGGCTGTGTCCCAGGTGGAGGAAGAATGCCGGACTGGAAAGAGGGGGTGTGTGGCCTGCAAAAAGGAATTAGCCAGGGCGCTTATTGAGTCTCTTAGTGAAATCCACACCAGGCGGCGTGAATTGTTAGAAGAGCCGGAAAGGATATGGCATATTCTCGAAAGGGGAAGACAAAAAGCCCAGCAGGCAGCCTCAGCTACTATGGAGGAAGTAAGAAAGGCAATGAGATTTTAGTAAATGTATCAGCTCAGACTGGAAATTTTTGAAGGCCCCCTTGATCTCCTTCTTCACTTGATCAAACGGAATAAGATAGATATCTACGATATATTCGTATCCCGGATAACTAAAGAGTATCTGGAATATCTGGATTTAATGAAGGAACTTAACTTGAGCTTTAGCGCTGATTTTCTGGCCATGGCCGCTCAGCTTATCCAGATAAAATCCAGCCGGTTGCTGCCACCATCCGAATCAGTTGCGATAGAAGATGAGGCGTCAAATAGTGTCCTTAAGGAAAGATTATTAGAGAAACTGCTGGAGCATAAGGAATACAAAGAAGCGGCCCTGGAACTTGAAGCCCGTCAGAGACTCGAAGAGCAAATCTATCCTGTCTCACTTCACAGAAAGGAGACAGACATAGAAAAACCTCTCCTGGAGGTCAGTCTCTTTGATCTTCTGGATGCCTTTAGTGAGATATGGAAAAAGGCGAAGGAGGAAGAGACCAGGCTTACCTTTGCCCCAGAAGAAATAACGATTGAACAGCAAACCAGGCAAATACTCAACATCTTTTCGTCAGTAAAGAAGTTGCCTCTATCTCAACTCCTCCTTAGAATCGGAGGAGGAGGAAAGTCAAGGCTTATTATTACCTTCTTAGCCCTTCTGGAGTTGATTCGGTTAAAGAAAATTTATGTTTACCAGGAGAATTTATTTACTGAAATATGGGTGGAAGGAAGAATGGGACGCAGATGAAAAGCCCACCGATGGAGATTAATGGTTTCCTCAGAAAAGGGATAAAGGACTTAAGGCCGTACCAGGTGCCGGCGGTTTCCTGCCCTATCAAGCTCGATGCTCACGAAAATCCTTACCCTCTGCCGGCTCGGCTTAGGGCCAAGGTAGAGAAGGTGATGGCCGACTTACCCCTAAATCGTTACCCTGACTCAGGGGCCACTAAACTGCGTCAGGCCATCGCGGCTTATACCGGCTTGGAATCGAATTGGATCACCGTAGGTAACGGTTCAGATGAACTTATCCAGTCGATTATGCTTGCCTTTGGGGAAGCCCTTATTTACCCTGAGCCTACCTTCGATATGTATCCCATCCTGGCTAAAGTAACCGGTCTCTCATTAAAGGGCATACCTCTGGGAGATGATTTTATCCTCGATGAGGAGGCCATAATTCGGACGGCTAAAGAGAACAGGGCGTCGCTTATCTTTATTAGTTCGCCTAACAACCCTACCGGGAATATCTTCCCCCGAGAGAGGATAGAGAGAATAATCGTCGAATCTGGTTCTCTGGTCGTCTGCGATGAGGCTTATTATGAGTTCTCAGGGGAAAGTTTTATCTCTCATTTAGCTCGATATGAGAATCTAATTATTTTGCGAACCTTATCTAAACTTGGTCTGGCCGGACTCAGGGTGGGTTATATGCTGGCCTCACCGTCTATTATTCGGGAGATAAACAAGGTCAGACTCCCCTACAATCTGAATACGGTCTCCCAGGAAATAGCGACCTTGGTGTTAACTGATTTTGAACCGATTAAGCGGCAGATTAAAGAAATCATTGCTCAGCGGGAAGAAGTCTATCAGTGTCTCAAGACTATGCCGGGCCTTAATCCCTTTCCCAGCCGAACCAACTTTATTCTGATGAGAAGCCACCTCCTGGGGGCTGATTATATCTGGAACGAGCTGGTCAAGGCGGGTATCTTGATCAAAAATCTCAACCAGGCAGGGGCGCTTAGGAATTGCCTCCGGGTGAGCATAGGCACACCTGAGGAGAATAAGGCCGTTACTTCGGTCCTGAGCCGGATAATCTAAAATAGAAAGGAGGAGGTCCAAGATGGCACTGGCTGAAGAAGAAGCGATTCAGCTTATTGAAAAACTGCCGGATAATTATTCTATGGATGAGATTATGGCGGAATTATATTTTAAACAGCAGGTGAAACAAGGATTGGAAGATGTAGAAAAAGGACGAGCCTATTCCCACGAACAAGTTAAAGATATGGTGTGGCAATGGCGAAAATCATCTGGTCGGATTTAGCAAAAGAGCATTTAAGAGAGATTGATTCTTATATTTCAAAAGGGGCTCCTTTCTACTCGATTATTTTCATTGATAGACTGATCGCTTCTGTTGAGATGATTAGATGTAACCGTTCAGCACATGATGCGGGATGCTCGATGCTCGATCCTCGATGCTCGATGTTGGTAAAGGATTCAGTATCCAGGATCGAGCATCCAGAATCGAGCATCGAGGATCGAGGATCGAGGTTGTGTCTTTGTGCCTTAGTGGCTGAACGCTTACGGGAAATCTTCTTCCATAAGTACAGAATTGTGTATTCGATTAAAGATGATACTCGATGTTCAAGTTTTTTCGACCTGCGCGATCAGATTTTTAGGGGTTGAAACCGCTAAAGCGGCTATGATTCTGGATGTTATCCTATCCGTAACACCCTGATAAATCAGGGTGCTAAACTCAATAAGCCTGAGAATAGCACCCCGATTTATCGGGGTGAATTGGGGGACATTAATAAACCAAAGCAACCGCTTTAGCGGTTTATAAGAAAACCTTGAACATCGAGTGATACGATAAGGATATTAGCTATTGTTCATGGAGCAATGGACATTATGAAAAAACAAGAACGAGAGACATGGGACTTCATGTGACTATTTGCCTTCGATTCCTTATCGGCGCGGCAATCATAGTTTTTGCCGGAACAAAGCCTTGCCGATAGGGGGACACTATTGGGAAGCTAACCGGGCGGGGAGGCATCTGGGCTGGAGTAATTCTGCTGGCCACCGTTACTTCCTCCCTGAGCTAATTATCGCGGTAGGCTGACCGGCATCCTTATTCCCGGCCTCATTTATAGAACAAGGAGGAGTTTGAACAAGGAGGAGTTTCCTGAATCAGGGCCGAAAGACTTAGGGAGGTGAGATTTTATGGGAGAATTTACCTTTCACGGGGTAATCGAAAAAGAAGCAAATCGGTATAAAGCTATATGTCTGGAGTTAGATATAGCTACAGAAGGCAGAACCTTAGATGAGGCAAGGCGAAATCTTAGAGAGGCAGTTGAGGGATATTGTGAATGTGCCGCCAAGGAGGGAGATGTAGAGACATTTGTTCCACGACCTGTTCCTGAAGACGTTATAAGACAAGAGGAAGCCACCAGTATTGGACAGGCTTCATCAAGGGTAAAAAGAGACGGGTAACACTTCTTGCTGACCAAAAAGACTTGTAACCGTTCAGGTATAGCTGCACGGATTAGCACGGATAAATAACACAGGACAGAAGGCGGAAGTGTAGGGACAGGGCTTGTCCCTGTCCGTGCTTGTCCATGTCCGTTCCGTAGACGGACAA
>JBFMHI010000057.1 GCA_040753085.1 bacterium
GTCCGTGATTCGGGTCTGTCCTTAGGCTGTAGGGACAACCCTTGTGGTTGTCCGTCTACGGAACGGACATGGACAAGCACGGACAGGGACAAGCCCTGTCCCTACACTTCCGCCTTCTGTCCTGTGTATTTATCCGTGCTAATCCGTGCAGCTATACCTGAACGGTTACAACCGCAGAAGATGAGGCAAAAGTACGACATCTCCTCCCACTCCCAGAGAGCATACACGATGAATGACCAATCCGCCATCCCGGGTACCCACAAAGTGGGTGCGCCATCTGCCATCCGCCATCCAACCATTTCTCTCTGTATGATTGTCCGAGACGAAGAGGGGCAGCTTCCGCGTTGTCTGGCCAGTGTCAAGGATTTAGTCGACGAAATCATCGTGGTTGATACGGGTTCCAAAGATAAGACCATACAGATAGCCAGATCCTTTGGGGCCAAGGTCTACGAACATCCCTGGCAGAATGACTTCTCCGCCGCCAGAAATATCTCCCTGAGTTACGCCCAATCAGATTGGATACTCATCCTGGACGCTGATGAAGAACTGGAAAAAGATGATATCCCTAAGATTCGGCCCATACTGATGACCCACAAATGCGAAGGGTTAACCTTTGCCGTCTCCAGTCAACTGCCTGGCAGCGGAAAATCAAGGCACGATTCAATCCGGCTCTTCAAAAATCATAAGGAATATCACTATCAGGGAATAGTCCACAACCAGCTTATCATTAAAGGCCTGATTCTGACTACCGATGTCCGCCTTTATCACCATGGATATAATCTAAGCCCCGGCCAGATGAGGAAAAAGCTCGAACGAAGCCTTCCTTTGCTTAAAGAACATCTGCATCATCATCCGGATGATCTCTATGCCCGTTTTCAGTTAGCCAGACTTTATCGGGGTTATAACTATTACGAAGAATGTATCAAGGAGGGACTGATGGTTTTGAATGCCCCTCAGGCCAAAGAAGAGGGGGCCAAGGCCACGGTCCTTATGACCATGTGTGATTTGGCCTTAGCCTACTTCAAACTCGGTGATTATCAGCACGGCGAAGAGTATTGTCTTAAGGCCCTGTCTCAGAAAGAAGACTACCTTGATGTATTATTCATTTTAGGTAATATCTATCTCCATCGTGAAGAGTATCAAAAGGGGATTGATACCCTGAAGAGATTCTTAACGGCCAGAGAGAAGAGCGGCCGGTTTGATCCCTTTATGGTAGATAATGTCGGCCAGGTAGACCAGGTCTATCTTTATCTCGGAAAAGCCTATATCTTGCTCTCACAATTTGAAGAAGCCATAGATTATCTCAAACACGGCCTGGAGTTTAATCCCCTAAATCCGGCCGTCTATCATCATCTGGTTCATTGTTACCAGCGGATCGGCAATAGCCCAGAGGCAAAGTCAACCTGCCTGGAAGCTATTTCTAAGGGAATAGCTGATGAGGCCATTTATTTTCAGTTGGCTTTGATTTATAAGGACGAGGGGAAGCACAGCCAGGCAAAGGAGGCCTTTTTAGAAGTAGTAAATCTCAAAGAGGACCATCTGGCGGCCAGGCTGTTCCTGATAGAGCTTTATCTATCTGAGGGAGAGATTGCCCCTGTTTTCCTTCATCTTAAGAAGGCCGAAGAAATAGATCCAGCTAAGGCCTGGCCTGTCTATAAGACGCTGGGGAACAAATGTGTTAGCCTTGGCCGCTATGAAGATGCGGTCCAGGCGTATAAGACCTTTCTCAGATATCGCCCCTCAGACGAAGAAGGCCGATTAAATCTGGCTCGCTTGCTCCTCAAGCTGCAACAATACCAGGAAGCTAAGGAGCACTATGGCTGCATCCTTCAGTTAAACCCGGCTCATTCAGAAGCCAGAAGGTTTCTAAGTATTCTGGATAAAGGTAGATAGGCTGAAGGCCGAAGACTGAAGTTCAATAGCCTTCAGCCTTTAGCCTATCCAGGAGAGGAAATGGTTGGCGAGGCTGAAGAAAAACTGGAACAAATGAAGGCGCTTCTGATGAAGATGGGGAGTGTATTGGTGGCTTATTCCGGCGGGGTGGATTCTAGCCTGGTGCTTAAGGCAGCCTCTGATGTGCTGGGCGAAAAGGTGCTGGCGGTTACGGCTCGATCTCCCCTCTACCCTTCCTCAGAGCTTGAAGCGGCCAGGATAATGGCCGGAGGATGGGGAGTAAGACATCTGGTTATTGATTCTGATGAGCTGAATGTGCCTGGCTTTGCTGAGAACCCTCGAAACAGATGCTACCTCTGTAAAAAAGACTTGTTCGCCAGACTAAGCCAGATAGCCGGACAGGAGGGGTTAAACTATATCCTGGATGGTTCTAATGCCTCTGATACTTCTGACTTCAGACCAGGCAGGCAGGCGGCTAAGGAATTTGGGGTGCGGTCTGTCCTGGAAGAGGTCGGCTTGACCAAAGATGAGGTGCGGAGTCTCTCAAAAAGACTGGGGCTGCCTACTCACGATAAACCCTCCGCCGCCTGTCTGGCCTCACGGTTTCCTTATGAGGCCAGGATAACTCAGGAAGCCTTAAGGAGGGTAGCCCAAGCAGAGGCTTACCTCAAAGGGTTGGGAATCTCCCAGGTGCGGGTAAGACACTATAAAGACCTTTGCCGAATTGAAGTGGGCAAACAAGAGATGTATCTCTGTCTGGAGAAACAGGATGAGGTGGTAGATAGACTTAAAAAGATCGGCTATACTTATGTTACCCTTGATCTGGAGGGATATCGGACAGGGAGTATGAATGAGGCTTAGCGCGGTCTCCTACCGCCACTCGATGCTCGATACTCGATGCTCGATGCTCGATCCTCGATCCTCGATACTGGATACTGGACACTGAATCCTCACTCGATGCTCGCCACTCGATGCTCGATACTCGATGCTCGATGCTCGATCCTCGATCCTCGATACTGGATACTGGACACTGAATCCTCACTCGATGCTCGACACTCGATCCTCGATCCTCGATCCTCGATACTGGACACTGAATCCTCACTCGATGCTCGACACTCGATGCTCGATCCTCGATCCTCGATACTGGATACTGGACACTGAATCCTCACTCGATGCTCGACACTCGATGCTCGATGCTCGAGCCTCGATACTGGATACTGAACACTGAATCCTCACTCGATGCTCGACACTCGATGCTCGATGCTCGATGCTCGATCCTCGATACTGGACACTGAATCCTTTACCAGCATCGAGCATCTATCATCGAGCATCGAGCATCGAGAGTATAAAAATGTCAAAAAGAGTCGTAGTAGCTATGAGCGGCGGGGTGGATTCATCGACGGCGGCCTGGCTGCTCAAGCAGGAGGGATATGAGGTAATAGGCGTTACTATGGACCTGTTAGAGTCAAGCTGTCGGATTGAGAAGCCGGACACCTGCTGCTCTTTACAGGCCTTTGAAGATGCCAGGGATGTGGCGGATAAGCTGGGTATGGCGCATCACATCCTCGATTGTAAGGCAGAGTTTGAACAAAAAGTAGTTAGCTGCTTTGTGAGTGAGTACCTGAAGGGTCGAACTCCCAACCCGTGTGTGGTCTGCAACTCCAAAATAAAATTTGGCCTACTGCTTAAGCATACCTGGCAATTAGGCGCTGATTATCTGGCCACCGGACATTACGCCAGGATTTCAAAACAAAACAGCCGATATGTCATCAAAAAGGGGGTTGATTCAACCAGGGATCAGTCCTACTTCCTCTACGGCCTCTCTCAATATCAATTAAGGCATGCCCTTATGCCTCTTGGTGAATACAAAAAGGAAGAGATAAGAAAGATAGCGGCTGAGTCAGGGCTGAAGATACATGATAAAGCTGAGTCTCAGGAGATATGTTTCATCCCGGCGGGCCATTACCAGGAGTTTATTCGGGAGAGATTGGGCAATAACAGGTTCCAGCCTGGGCCAATAGTAGACAAAAATGGCCGGTTATTGGGTGAGCATCAGGGGGTAGCTTTTTTTACAGTCGGGCAGCGCAAAGGGTTGGGGATAGCGGTAGGCAAACCGCTCTATGTATTAGCCCTGGATGCCTTCAGGAACACGGTGGTAGTAGGTGAAGAAGCCGATCTCTACAGTCGGGAGTTGACGGTCAGTGAGGCCAACTGGGTGGCCATAGAAAATCTGACCAAAGAGATGGAAGTTACCGCCAGGATTCGCTATTTACATAAGGGTGGAGAAGCGGTCATTACTCCTTTCTCTGAGGGAAGAGTAAAGGTAAGATTCAAAGAGCCTCAGCGGGCCATAACTCCGGGCCAGGCAACCGTCTTTTATCAGGATGATTTGGTTCTTGGCGGGGGGTGGATAGAGAGTGGAGAGTGGAGAAATCAGAGGTCTCTCCACTCTCAGCTCGGCCTGGTTCATCGGTAACTTCAGCCTTCAGCCTTCAGTCTTCAGCCTACGAGGCGCTAAAGCACAATCACCACCCGGCCCCTTTCAAGAAGATGGTATTCCTTCTCTATTTCTTCGATTTGCTGTGCAGCTTCCTGGCTAATAGCCAGAGACTTTTTGTCATCTGAGACTGAGACTACTTTTACTACCAAAGGTGTTTGGGCCACCCGGGAATTATTGGTGGCCCCGGTCAATGTCTGCTCCCAGGCGGCTAAGGCGTGCAGGTTTGGATCCCTCGGCCGGCCGTCTCCTATCCCGTAAAAAAGACGGGCCGCCTCATCAGCCTGGGCATAGATATTAGGCTTCATATGGGGCATTATGCCGGAACCGGCGGCATTAACCACTATCCCAGTATATTCTACAGGCTTTACCGGCGCCGCTTGAGATTTCTTTAAAAGGTCTATCTCCTGCATCAAGGCCGCTAGGACAGCCAACAATTTTTCGTCTCTTTGAGCCATATTATTTAGGCTCTGTTCCACCTCGTCCAGATTTCTACCTGACCTGACCGCATTTATTACTTCCGCATTATCGCCAAGGAACGGTGTTAGGGTTGGGTTTTGGCCGGTATCCAAACTGGCAAACTTGCGGAGAGGCTGCTCCTGGGGCAGGGCAGGGCCGATGGCTTTGTTGGGTATGGCCCCACCTATCTCTTCTAAAAACACCGCTACCTCGACCACAGCCATCTGCTCTTCTTCCAGGAATTCCATTTTGATCTCTTTGGCCCCTTTTAGAACACCCTCCACTTTTGTCTCGATAACCCGGTCGGCTATCATGTAATCCTTCACCGTGCTGGTGGCCGTGATATGCACACCGGCCGTAATTTCCAGCAAGTTGGCCTGGGCTTCTACTTTGGCCGCCTGAAAGGCCAGCAGTCTAGCGACTTCAGGGGTAGGCGCATCGGCCGGCGGCACCCCATAACCTTTGGCGGAAACCAGCCCTTTTGACCAATTAAGCGAGCCGTTGACCGTTTTTACCTCAAAGTCAAGTTTCTCCGCCTTGGGTATTTCTTTAGCTCCTGGGGCTGGTTTTGGCTGAGGCGGTTCTACCGGTGACGGCAGCGTTTCCGGCCCTTCTTTCTTGCCTCCCTTACTACAGACGCCGCAGCCAGTAGCCAATAAAAGTAAAAACGCCAGGCTGCCCACCAAGAGTGTTTGTAACCGGGGTCTCAATTTTTTACTCATGAGATTTCCCTCCTTTCTAAGATTGAACGCTCTCGGATAAAACCTGTTCCTGCCCCGTATTTAATACGGGGTCAGGAATTGAGCGTTGATTTTACTACCAAACTTTTACATGAAATCGAATCTATCGTCTTTCTTTTTTTGTAACCGTTCAGCACATGATGCTGGATGCTCGATGCTCGATCCTCGATGCTCGATCTTCGATGCTGGTAAAGGATCCAGTATCCAGGATCGAGCATCGAGCATCGAGTTTGTGCCTTAGTGGCTGAACGCTTACCTTTTTTTTATAAGCCACAGATTTACACGGATGGACACAGATAAGAACTAACTCTCTACAAGAATTTGTCTTTGTGACTTCTGTGAGAATTAATGGACATTCCTCTTTAGCATAACTTCTTTAATTTCAAGAGAATAAAATATATTTTGTGTTTATCCGTGTTCAATCTGTGTTAATCTGTGGCTTTATATCTTGAATTTCCTGCAAAAGTTTGGTACTAAAAATTTATCATCCTTGCCATACAAAAATAGTCTTTTCCTTTCGTTGCTGAAAGGTGATATCAAAATATTCAAATACATCATGCCTTCCTAAAAGAAAAGAAAAGGAACTCGTTCAATCTGTGCCCAGGCAAGTGTACAATTGAATTGATGTTTTTCTATCTTCATAGAAACTGTAGCGAATCTTACTCCAATAACTCCGCCAATCCCTCCTATTTCTTTGACTTCTGAAGCTATCCTCTCCAAACCTAAAAACCGCCCCATCCGATAAGGAATTAAGGTATAATCTGCTCCAGAGTCTATATAGAAATATTCAGGAAGCCACTCATCTTCAGCACCTAAAAGATAGACTTTAGCTACTGGTCTAAATATTATCTCTCCTGTGCGAAGGCGTTCCTGTCTATAGTCAAATTCAATCATCTAATTCTCCTTGATTAAAAGATAAAGGTTTCACCGTGAGGAACTTTCCAGAGTACAACCTCTTTATCTGGATATTTTTTTTTAGCCTCTGTGTAGGCAACCTCTGGATACTCATCTGCATAGACTACCTCTTTATCTACAATAGATACATACTTATCCTCGTATTTAGTTAAGTCTGCTTTTGTAAACCATTCAAAAGTTTCATCCATTATAATCACCTCCGAATTTTATCGATTTTGGATCACTGGTTTCCCATAAGAGGCTCCTGGAGAAAATTGTGTAAGATGCAATCCTTCCTTTTCTTTGTAAATATCATAAAGAGGTTTATCCTGCCCCACCAGTTCCAAAATTCCCCCCGCCCCTGCCGCCTGTCCACCAGCAAAACGAACCACACGAAGCATTACTGCCTGAGGTTTATTACCTAACTGTGTTTTGACTTCCTCAATATTTTTGTTAGTCTTATTTTCTTCCTTGAGATGTGCATGATAGTCTTCATCTGCAAATTGTTGTTGAGTAAATGAAAAAATCAAAAGATTTGACCCTCCTTCTGTTTGCCCCCTTCTGTTATTTTATTGGCAAGCGTCTTACACGAATAGATACTTCGCTAACTGAGGCAATAGCACCTAGTTCCAAATCATCCTTGTGGTTAGTTAGTACATCCGCTAATCGTCTATTGACTCCCTCAGAACGTTCATCACTAAGCCGAAATAGAATTACGCTAGGCAGAAATCCCTTCCCTATAGCTACAAGATAGCTAAAATCTAAATCCATCGTTAATAAGATGCGTTTTTCTATTTTAGCTTTTGCCAATATCTTTTCGTCAGACAAACGCTGTAAACCTTCCTCACGCAGATGAATGGTATCGTATCCCTGCCGACGTAACCAAACTACTGTATGCATAGAAACACCCATATCAGCAAGAAATTTCATCTAACTGCCTCTAATTCACGAATATAAACTTGTTCGCTGGCTAACCACGAGGCATATTCTAAGGACTGTTGAATGTCTTCTGGTTCTAAATCTGGATATTCTTTCAGAATCTCTCCAATCTGCTTACCGTGAGCCACCAAATTTACAATTAATGAGACAGGAATACGCATTCCACGAATACAAGCTTGTCCTGCCATAACGTATGGGTCAAATGTAATCCGATTAAAACCTAACATTTCTCTATCCTCCTTTCGGTTTCTTCTCCTCTTGCCCGCAATGAGCAGATAACGGGGTGCGGATGAGCCAAGCGCCCCGCGACCCATTGCTCTGCAATGGGGACCCCGAAAATGCGAACCCGTTGTGGTTCGAGCGAAGCGTCATTTTGGTTATCGGGGTGTGTATCTGACATTTTTCTGAAGCGTAACGGAAGAAAAATGTGGCTTTAGCCCTTCCAGATACATAATGTTAGACGCTGTTGGTCGCTTCCCTTTTAGTCATTGACAAAATTAATCTTATTTAAGACAAATTCTTTTACTTGTTTTGCTATTTCATATGCTTCTTTTGTATCCTCTAAATTTGGTTCAAACCAATCGTCAGGATATCGAATTTCTACTGCATAATCTTCTATCTTTTCAACCATTTCATAAAGTTCATCTGATACCTGTTCTTTTTCACTTATCAAATCTAACAAATAACTTAGGTTATGTTTCTTTTCAAATCTAATATCTAAAAGTACTAAGTAGGCTTTTAAATATTTTTCAACTATTTGTTGACAATGGAAACATATAGAATCTGTATATTCTGGTTTATTTTCTAAGGCTAACTCTGCCATTCCTAAATCATGTTCTGCTTTATGAATCCATTCTTTAATCAATGTGGATTTATTACCCATATAAAACCTTCCCTTTCTCCATAACAGTTGTTATAAAAGATGTTTTAACCTTATCCCATTTTTGAATTTCATCATTAGTATAAACAACTAAATCAATAGCAACTTTTAATCCCCGTAGATATTTTCGAACCTCTCTACCTCTCTTATACCTTGGAACATTGCTATTTTTGATTATCAATATATCTAAATCACTATCCTTTGAAGGATTCCCATGGGCATAAGAACCAAAAAGAATGATCTTTTCAGGTTTAAAGTTTTCTACAATTCTTCTTGTGATTTCATTTATTTGTTTTTGGGTTACCATTATAAAACCATCCTAATGCTTCTAAATTGTGAATAGGGTGTTTTCCCCCCTTTAAAGCGACCAATGAGCGTCTAACGGGGTGCGGATGAGCCAAGTGCCCGGGGCACCCACAAAGCGGGTCGTGAGCATTTTGGCTTCAGCCCCAACCCACTTCTCGTGGGCACCCCGCTGCCGCTGATAGCCGAAGCCTGCTCCTTGCCCCGTATTAAATACGGGGTAACCGTTCAGCCACCAAGGCACGAAGACACGAAGGGGAAAATAAGAAATAATTCTTTACTCTTTGTGTCTTTGTGTCTTAGTGTCTTAGTGTCTTAGTGTCTTTGTGGCTGAACACTTACAAATCGGGAAGCGGGAAGGCTTCGACTAATTTATCATATATTGAATTCTATCTTGATCAAGCACTTGAATAACCTTCTTTAGTAATTCCTGTTGTGACATTTATCCAGACGCTAATTTTTCAACCTGGCCATAAACTGTGGAATAATTTCCGGATGATTCCTAACTTGAATGGAGATGACCCTTATAGTTTGCTGGAGGATAAGTTGCTATATCAGCAAAATCCCCATTCAAAGAAACCAGAATGGCATCAAGTTGCTGGGCTTTCGAGATTACCACTGAATCAGCCGAATCTGGAGGGATATAATCCCTTAACCGGAAGACTTCATAACCTGCTTCCCGAAGCGTTTGAATTATAAAGTTGGAAAGGCAATGGTCGGCAAAGAATCTCAAACTCTTGCGACCACAACCTCAAATTCGGATAGCTCCCGGGCATAATCCAAACACGCCGCAATTTGCTCCCTGGTGAGGTCTGAAAACTCAGCTATAATTTCCTCGAAAGAGTTACCCATGGCCAAATATCCCAGGATAAGGCCAACTGGAATTCTCGTCCCCTTGATTCGTGGCTTGCCTCGAAGTACATCAGGCGTGCTTACAATATAATCTCTCCAATCTGCTTGCATGTTATCCTCCTGTTCACCCGACCGCTTCGCGCTCGGGTGAACGGCTTACAACCCTCTAAAAGCTGATACCTAAAGGCCTACTATTGGACCACGCTCAACAACTCCCGTAACTGCTGGTCGATAAGGGGCTCATTGCCTTCAAAACCAAGCAGCTTAAGGCCCAGGCCTGTTTCAGCTTGTTTACGGGCATCTTTGGCCTGGTTGCCTTCGTAGTATGTCCAGCCGAGGCCTAAGTAAAAATCCTTTCGCGGCATTAATCTAATGGCCTTTTGATATTTATCAATGGCTTCCGAAAGTTTTTGTTGTTTATGATATTCTTTGGCCCGGCCATAATAATAAGCCGCTCCATCCATCTGCCAGGGGGCAAAATCTTTTACGGCCCGCGCTTCCTTAATTCCCGTCATCATAATTTTTTGAGTCCCCTCTTGCCATTTAACAGATCGGGGCCAATACTGCGGATGAGTCACCAGAAATTGATGTTCGGCGACTTCTTTGGGAAGCTGTTGCAGTCCTTTTTTATTGGTGGCTCCAATCTGCACCAGCTTGAATTCCTTGCCCCCGGATTCAAACCCCATTCGCCGGCTGTCCTCAGTTGAAGACCACAACTTGTCATCCCCTTTTTCCAGGAATGCCCAGACCTCAGCATCTTGAATGGACTTTCGGTCGGATAAGTCGACTACCTTTAATTCAGAGCGGGGTTCAGATGGTGGTGGAGGTGGTGGTGGAGTTAGAGGAGGCGGGGTAGGCACCGGCTCTTCGGTAGCCCCATATTGCATCAGAATGGTATAGTTGGGATATTCTTCGCCAATGGTCGCTGCCTCCGGAAGGGGAGAAGAGCTTACATTCTCATTGGTCGGAATGATATCGATCTGGGTCACCAGTTTACCGGCCCTGTCCGTCCGACCGACCGGTTTTCCTCCCACCAGGACAGTCACCCCCCCTCTGGGTCGTTGCGTGGCTGATTCCTGAGCGGTTACGGTAATATTAAGCTTGCGCCGAATTTCTTTGTCACTAAGCGGGTATTCATATTGCCCCATCTTAATATTAAGGGAAGAAGAGGCCGCCGGCGGATCATCATAGACTACCTCAAGCGAGCGGCCGGCCGATGAGACAAATTCGAGCCGAACCATCCCTTTCTCATCTGTGGCTCCAACCGTGTAATTCCGCCATTCATCCTTAATCGAAACCGGCACTCCCTCTAAATCTTTTCCGAACCGGTCCACACAATGAGCCGTGACTACCCGTTTCCTGGCAAAGATAAATTCGACCCGCCAGGCCGGCTCGGCCTCATACTCGCCGGGAGAAATCTCGTAACTCAGGGTCGGTTCTGAAAGTGGGATTTCCTTCTTTTGAAGGTCGGTTTCAACCACCGCCCTGGCTATCTTCCAGTCAGACTCCGCCGGCTCCGGAAGCCGGGGGACATCCTTCTTAAATATCTTATCCTTAAGGCCCCCTAACTCTAAATCAGATTTGGGGTAATCAGTGCTAATGACGACTTTAGCCGATTTCACCTCCACCAGGACTGCCTGGCCGTCTTCACCGGTGTATACAGCCCGACCCTTGTAATCACCCGGATAGACGGCATTTCCAACCACCGGCTTAAGGCTTATGTCTGATTCGGTTTCTAACTCCCTGGTAACCTTTACCGGAATTCTAATGGTATGTTTTTCATATAATTCACGACCGGCCCGGGCTACCTCTCTCCTCTCTCTCCGCCAGGGAAGGCTGAAGGGAGCAAACCCCTCCAATTTAGCCTTCTGCCGGTTCAACCTCTCCAGTTTGTTCCATTTTTCCTCTGATGAGGTGGACGGACCAGTCTCAGCTACTTCAGCCGCCGCCGTGTGCACCTCAGTCATAACCTGTCTATTATGCCCATAAGAAAGACGCAAGCCTATCCCCAGGGCCACCGCGGCTATCAAGGCGACGGCACAAAAGGCCAACCGGAAGCGGGTCCTGCGGATCTCTGCCTTTAGGGTTAAGCTCTCCAGTCCCCGGTCAGGAAAGATTATCTGTTTAAAGAGGTCTTTAATGAAATAACCCTGTCTCTTTTCAGGCGCTTCTGGCAAGATTAGCGGCTGGCGCTGCAAGGATTCCGCGACTTGCCGCAGCACAAGATCCACCGGATGTCCCTCTTGCGCCGCGCTGGTAAAATAAAAACCCCGAAAGATGGGTTTTTCCGGGGCTACTTCAGGGAATATCCCGCCCACAAAATGAGACAGTTTTTGGCACGCGGCCTCAAATTCTAAGGGAAAAGCGTAGCCGCCGACTCTTTGCGCCGTTGAAATTCTTTCTGAGGCAAGTTTTGGTAACCGGCGGTCATTTAAAGAACCGAAAAGCCGACGGCATTCTTCTCTAAAGACCGCCTCAGCCTTTTCCTCCCGGTCGCTTCTAAGTGTGCATCCCCAAACTTGCGTCCGTTCAGCCGGGCTTAAATCCTCAAAAAATGGCACAAACCCATAAATCCGGTCGTTTTTGGTAAAAACAAGGTATATGGGAAGCCTGGTTTCTAATTGTTCGATAAGGTCCTCTATATGCTGGCGGATTTTTCGAGCTTCCTGTTCAATGGCATATTCTTCTTCTTGTAATAAAGGAGTAATCTCCGTAGTTAAGATCAATCCATCAATGGGCCTCTTTGGTCGATGTTTTTTTAAGACGTTCAGCAGTCCCAACCATTCTGTCCTGACAGAGGCCTCATTACCGTAGGTAACATAACGCCCACTGGTGTCGAGGATAATCGCTTCTCTGGTAAAAAAGAGGTCACAGTTCTTTGTCTTGTCAATACCTTGCTGAAGAGGTCTTTCCTGGAGGGAGTCAATGTAGGAAAAATCCAGATTCGAATTTCTAAGCAGGCTGGTTTTCCCGTTTCCGGACGGCCCGATAACCATATACCAGGGCAGGAGGTATGGATCCGGCCGTTTAAAGATATTCAGCCGACCTGGCCGGACTTTTTTGCCCCTGAAATCCTGGACCGATTTAATGGCATTTTTTACCCGCTCCTCAAATCTTGTAATATTTTCGGGCAGGGCTTCTTTTTCTTCGGCCCCTTTCCTTGGCCGCCTCCGCTTGATTAGAAAGAAGATGCCCCATATCCCCAGGATGGCCAGGGTGAGGATAAGGCGGAGGTTAAAAGGCAGCCATCTTCCGCCTGGGAACCAGACCAAAAGGACTAAAATGGGGACCCATTTCCCCGGAAGGTCTTTAAGGTATTGAAGTAAGAAGTTCATGATTTATTTTCATCTCGAATCTCGAATGGCGAATCTCGAATTTATCTTCTCCATCCGCCATTTGCGAGTCATTCGGGTTGGGCTATCCTCCACCCTCAAGCCAGCAAAAATCGCTGAAGCTGTCTTACCACATCCATTGCCCAGCCGTGCAGGCGGAATTTCAGAAAGACATAGATAACCACTACCCCGGCCCCACAGACCGCCGTAACCGCCCACGGCAGCCAGGCAGGAATACTGCTTCGACTACGCTGGATGATCTCTCGAGGGATTTCAGCCGAGGGTGAAAGTGGGGTTAC
The DNA here is from genome assembly GCA_040753085.1 of bacterium. Taxonomy (NCBI): domain Bacteria; species bacterium. The sequence continues at coordinate 13,089 of JBFMHI010000057.1, forward strand.
ACCTTCCCGCCTGATGCCTTCTCGAAATTCCTGGATATACCCCTGAAGTCTTTGCGGATTCTGGACATACTTTCCTTCAAATCCGAGGAGCAAACACAAATAGTATACTTGCAGGACATCCCCTCTTGACTTAACCTTTCGGATTTGTTCCAGTTTGTCGAAAAATTCTTCGCCGGCGATATTGCTTTGAAAGAACTCACGTTCCAGGCGGCTTTCCCAGCCAATGATTTCATCCAGAAAGGCGGCCAGGGCATACTTGGCATCCTGAATATCCCTGTCGGCCATCTTCAGATCTATCGCCTTTTCCTCCATAGAATGAAAAAGCGTGACAATCTTGGAATACAGGTTATGGCGAGGCTCAAACTGGCGGGATTCCCGCAGATACAGAATGAGTAAAAAGAGATCAGTGCAGATGTCGGACAGAGATTGAATTTGGGAATTACTGGTTTCTAAATCCACCCTTATTTCCTCCCTGGTAATTACTCCGGGTGTTTAGGCTGAAGACTGAAGACTGAAGTTCAATAGCCTTCAGTCTTCAGCCTATCTACCTGAGTAGTTACGGTCGTTTAATTCACGGCTGGCGCTTTCTACAAGATGTTCAACCGCCCATGTATTCAGACTCTTGTTCGTAAGTTGCGCGGCAAGAGCAATCGTCCAATGTCCTTCCGGAGAGATGCGTAACACAAATCTTCCTGAATAGGGCTTTTCAGGCTCTTCTCCCATTTCCTGACAGAATCTAATCTAAGATATATGTCAATGGACGTGCGAAACTCTTGTTCAAGTTGTTTGGCGTTGTCAGACTGAGATGTAATCTTATCACGAGTGTTAACTACTTTTCCATAAAAGATTTTTGCCTTACTATCAAATTCGACTTTGCCAATATACCCTTTGTATGATAACATATTTTCTCCTCTTATGGCTTTATGCCTGCCTTCTGCAAAAACTCTCGCATATCTTCTACTCTTGAGCCTTCTCGCTGGGAGATTTGTCCTTTAGATTTTTCTCAGTGACTCTGTGTCTCCGTGGTGAGGTGAACGGTTACCATATTTCCTCCCCCTGAGCCTGTCAGGAACAGGCTTTAGATTGGACATACCTGTTTTAAAACCAGCTTTTAATCAAAAATCGTAAATCTAAAATCTAAAATCCCTGATTGATTACTCCTCTATATTTTATTCGAGAGGCTTCGGTTATTTGTTTTGAATATCTAACTATACCTTCTCAATATCTCTTGGTAAAGGGTTTTCTGAGAATTTCTCTAAAAATGGTGTAATGGGAATTGGGTGTTAAATCTCTGTGAGGAGGGGTTAAGGTTATTCGGCAACGGCGAGCTCCTTAACCCTTGCCTCTGTTTTCTGCTGGGCAATGGTAAGCTCTTCAATTGCTACTTCAACCCTTGTAAGCCTTTCTTTTGACTTTTTTTGAGCAACTGCCAGCTCCCGGACAATCCCTTTAAGCTCACTAAAATCCGATACCTTTACCAGGTCGTTATAGGCATCAAAAATTGTTGTAGCCAGGACATCGGCCTGATGTCTTTCAAATACACCACTTAGTCTTTCTTTTATTGCAGAAAAAATAATCATATTAAACACCCCGATTAATTAGGATAATAGCATATCCCCTTGAATTTGTCAAATATTTCTTCACTGAATCACAGAACCTCAAAATTCTTCTGACATTCTCTCTACAAATCTTATTACTCGATGTTCAAGTTTTTTTTCGGCAAAGTTAGCATATTCCTTACGATAAAAGGCACTGCTCGGGGGGGACATGGGGTAGAGTAGAGAACTGGCGAGTTACCCTCTCCAATAGCCTTAGGTGTCCTGCAATCTGTTTGCTCCCCGTTTCCAGGGAGTGCCTTAGGTACAGGCCGCCATCCACCGTAGTACT
>JBFMHI010000058.1 GCA_040753085.1 bacterium
AACTGACAATTCCCTGGGCTGGACTTTAACCAGCAAGTCATACAGTATACACGGCATACGGACGGTGGTGTAGAAAACAAATAACAAGTAGAAGTAAATTGCTTTCTACACCACCGTCCCCCATTACCCAGTAAAGTGAACCATCCCATAAAATCTAAATTTTTTATTACTTTGTTACCCTACCACCTTCCAACATCCTATTAATTCTATCTCTTAATAGAGGTTATTTCTTATGTCTGAATTGAAGACTCCGTCCCCTATGATACGATTTCTGCCGATATCAGCGGCAACACATGGCCAGAGTGATGACCAGTTTTGCGGCCGGCCTGTTTGTCGGAGGAGATGATTTTGGATCTGCCCGGAGACAACCTGGACATGGAGCGGTTCTTCCGCCAACCCAAAGGCCACGAGCGCCGCATTCACAGTGTCGTTTACTATATTACCTATTCATACCTTAAGGCATCAACTGGATCGAATGATGAAGCACGGAGTGCCGGATATAGACCAGAAAGAATACCCACCAAGATGGAGATAAGAATAGATAGGACTATAAACTCTGGAGCTAACAATTTGGGTTGATGATTCAACACCTCGATAGCCAATGTCGCTCCAATCCCTAAAAAGCAACCAATGAGGCATCCCATTAGGCTAAGCACTACACTCTCGGTCAAAAATTGAAAGAAGATATCTCTATTGCTTGCCCCTAAAGATGTTCTGATTCCAATCTCCCTTGTCCTTTCGACTACTGAAGAAACCATTATATTCATAATACCTATTCCTCCCACCAATAGAGATATAGCGGCAGCAATAATGGCAAGCCAACCCACAGTCCCCAAAATTTGATTGGCTACTTCAATATGTTGTTGCATCGTCTCATGGTCATATTGAAATCTCTCCTTATGCCTTTGTTTCAAGAGATTCTTAATCTGTGTGGCCGCCTCTTCTACCTTTGATGGGAAGACTGCCTCAGCCATAAGATCATTTATCTTTTTTGAGTTGAATTGATGGAAAAGAACAGATATAGGGATGATGATTCTATTGTTTTCACTATTGGCCCCAAGAATAGTAGATAGAAGAGGTGTTTCCTTGGGCTGAAGCACTCCCACAACCCTAAACCTTCCTAAGTCTCTTATCGTTTCTCCAATATGGAGTATCTCTTTACCCAAAGGATCTATTCCTTGAAATAATTTCTTGCTAATATCTGTTCCTATTACACAAACCCTCTGTTTGGTTTCACAGTCATTTTTATTTAAGAAGCGACCAGAGAGTAAGTAATCACGTGAATATGAAAACTAACACCAACGGTTACAGTGGTTTAGGTGAAACAGCCTCAGTTAACAAACAGTCAGCATATTATACCAACATTAAACTATAGTCTGCCTGATTAGACTACCTCTATCAAGATTTAGTAGCCTCGAATAAGTACTCAGGCTCACATAACATCTTGATTGGCAATCTGTTCTGGTAGATTTGAGTTTTCATATTCACGTTAATCGCTATTTATCTCGTTGTAATCAGGGGTAGTGGCTATCCACTGGGCCTTAGAATATTCTCCACGATAACGGGCCCAAGCCATCAGATCACCACATAAAGGAGCAACTCTCTTGACCTTATCGCATTCCTTAACAATAGCTTCTAAGTCGTCATAATTAATGGCTGCCTCAAGTCTTTCAGCTCCCTCTCCAGGAGGTCTATCTCCCCAGCTACGCCATACCCTTAAGGAAGAAAGACCGAATGATTCTAATTCTTTCACAATGGCCTTTTTGCCACTCATTCCTGTAGAGCCTACTATAACCACTGCTGATACTCCAATGATTATTCCTAATAAAGTTAAAGCCGTTCGTAATTTATTAGCCCCTAAACTTCTGAAGGCAATCCTTATGTTCACTAATAAGTTCATCTTACACCCCTACTGTCTTTCCGTCCTTCAATCTGATTATTCGAGAGGCAAATCGACTGTTCTCTTCATTGTGGGTAGCCATCAAGATGGTTCTTCCATCCTGATTCAATCTACTCAAGGTTTCCATTACCTCTTTAGCTGCAGAGCTATCTAAATTGCCTGTTGGTTCATCGGCCAGGATAATAGATGGATTATTGACTAACGCCCTGGCAATGGCTCCCCTTTGTTGCTCACCCCCTGAAAGTTGATTCGGGTGATGATCTGCCCGATTGGCTAACCCAACCATTGAAAGGGCTGAGTTAACCCGTTTTCTACGCTCATTACTTAGACATCTAGAATAGATTAGTGGAACTTCAACATTCTCCTGTAGACTCATCCTCGGTAAGAGATTGAAAGACTGAAAGATAAAACCTATCTTCCTTGAACGAATCTTAGAGAGTTCCAAATCGGACAATTTACTAACATCAGTTTCTTCTAACCGATAGCTTCCTGAAGTAGGCCTTGTAAGGCAGCCAATAACATAGAGTAGGGTCGATTTACCAGACCCCGAGGCTCCCATAATTGCTACAAAACTACCTTCTTCTATTAATAAAGAGATATCATCTATGGCTGTTATTTCTATTGAATTCATCTGATAGACTTTCTTAATGCTAAAAAGCTCAATAATCATTCTTTGACCACCTTATCTCCAGGCTTTATTTTGTATCCTTCAGTAATGATTATCTCATCACCGGCGTTCAATCCAGAGATAATCTCTATTGACTCAAAGTTAGAGAGGCCTGTTTTAATCTCTCTTCTAAAAGCCACGCCATCTTGATAAAGAAAGACATAACTTTTGTTGTTTTCGCGAATGATTCCCTTCACCGGTAGACAGAGAACATCTTCTTTATCGGAAATGATAAAATTGATATCTACCTGCATACCAATCTTAAGAAGTGGAATATCTTGAGTCAATTTAACTATAGCCTCAACTATGGTAGAATTATTCTTTCTTTTGGCAGAAGGGGCAATCCAAATGACCCTACCTGAAAGTTCTTTATCGGGGAGAACTTCTGCCGCTACAAAAACCCTCTGTCCTACCTTTACCTTAAGGGCATCTATTTCATCCACCTCAACCTTTATCTGGAGTCTGTTGGTGTCGGCAATAGTAAGTAGAGGTTCTCCAGGATGAACTGTTTGTCCATTTTCTACCTCCTTAGACATTACTGTTCCTTCCTGAACTGAGCGGCAAGAGAGTTTATCAAAGAGTATTTTGGCGAATTTAAGTTCTTCTTCAGCTTGTTTCTGTTGAACTACAGCCTTGTCATATTGTCTTTGGTCTGTATCCAACTGGAGTTTTGAAACTGCGTCAGCCCGATAAAGTTCTTTAGTGTTTTCAAGTTGTTGTCTACTACTTTCCACCTCAATTATGGCCAAAGATAGGTTATTTTTCGCCTGGAGCAGTTTATTCTCGGTTTCATCAATATCAAATTTAATCAATTCCTGATGCCTTTTAACCATATCCCCTTCTTTAACCAATATATCTTTAATCATGCCCGTGATATTAGCCCTGAGTGTAGTCACTTGTGCTGACTCCACTCGACCTACTCCAGATATTATAGTAGTGATTCTACCTCTTTTTACCTGAACAGTCTTTACTTTTGGATCCTCAGAACAAGAATGAAAAATATTCTGCCAAAACCACCAACCAATTGCACAAAGGATGAGAAACACTATTAAACTTAAAGTAAAACTTAAAGTAATTTTCTTATAACTCATCTTTACCTACCGCTTTCTGTAATCTTGCTTTGGCTATCTGCCAGTCTATTAAAGCCCCTATGTATTTAGTAGATGTTTTCTTCAAAGTAAGCTGACAGTCAGCTACCTCATTGATAGTAATCATCCCTAATTTATACTGGAGTTGAGCTATCTTTAGATTTTCCTCGGCCAAAGAGACATTCTCCTTCATTATCTGAATTCTCTTTTTAGCTGACTCAAGAGAATTCCAAGCTTCCCTTACTTCCTTTTTGACCTCTTGTTTTATTCTTTGGGACGGTTCATAACCGTCCAATTTTCTGTGAAACCTTGCGGGTCCTTCGTATCTTCCTCAATAATTCGGGGCAACCTACTCGGGTTACACGAGATCAGAAACCCGTTTTTTCGGGACGGTTCAAAATAGTCCATTTTCTTGTGAAACTTTAGGCGCGGTTAACCTTCCGCAGAAGTAGGGTGGGCATTACCCACCAATCTGTTCGCCATCTACGCCTTTTTGGTGGGCGGTGCCCACCCTACCTCTCAGCCGCAAGCTTTCACAGTAAAGTGAACCATCCCGTTTTTTCGGAAAAAACGGGTTTCTAATTTAGCCGCAAGCTTTCACAATAAGGTGAACCATCCCTCATCTCTCCATTCTCATCTCTCAACTCTCCACTCTCATCATTTTACTCAGCCGAGCTGAGAACAATTGCGCCGGCGGCTAAGCCAAAAGCCAAAAACTGAAAGAGGTTTTTCTCCTGCCAGAAATGGACATCCAACTCCTCTATCTTCTCTACCTGCTCCTTCATAGTCTGAGCTTGCTTGGCCACCAGGGCCTCCTTTTCATAAAGCTCTTTGGCCAACTGGTCTGATTTTGACCTCAGTTCTCCCACCTGGACATAAAGCTTATTCAACTCTTGTTCTTTATCCCTCAACTGTCTCTCGACTAATCCATACTCCTCCTCACAACTATCCAGTCCTAATTTAAGGTTTTCTATATCTTCCGTCAGTCTGGCTATTTCAGCCTCTTTCTCAGCTACCACGGCTTCCTTTTCTTTAAGGATAGCCTCATTGGTTGACTCACAAGCCAGCAGGCTGGCCTTTAACTCATCAAGCACAGACTGTTTAATAGTAACCATCTTTTCCCCCACGGGAATAGCCACCGTATTGCCCGGATATATCCAGTGAGGATTTTTGATATAGGTATTGCCGTCATACTTCCACAATTTCCGCCAGGCATAAGGATTGCCCATGTGGGTTTTAGCTATGTCCCACAGGGTATCTCCTTTCTTGATGGTATAGACCATGTCGTTAGCCCATAATCCTGTCCCAAGGGGAGTGGTAATAAGACTTAGGGCTATGATTAAAGCTGCGATTGATTTTAGAATTCGCCGTTTTTCCATATTGGCGCCTCCCTTCTTAAAGATGGGCGCTGTTCATCGTTTCGGCCACTGGATAGGCTCAAGGCTGAAGTCCAATCATCTGTTCCCCACCTTTGTCCCTAAAAGCCTTCTGCCTTCAGCCTAAAAGCCTTCAGCCTAAAAGCCTTCAGCCTATCTTCCCGAGTAGTTACAATTTATCTCTAAAGGTGATTTCTCTGACAATATGAGAGCTATCTTAAGGAGCAGTTTATTCGAGACTCTGTTACCTCTCTGTCTTCAATCTTTGTGAGCCCGCTTGAGACAAGCTTGGTCTCTTTGAAATAGGGAGAGTTGTTTAGGGCCTGGAGTAGATCGGCCACATCTGAATCCCTCAAGCTCTGGGTTGATAAATTAAGCCTGTCTCCTTTAAGGGATAATTCAGTCAGCCAGACCTTATCCGGAATTATCCGGTTTAGTTCCTTTAGAATCTCTAAGGAGGATACGCTACTTCCTTTAAGGCCTTCCGCTAAGGCCAGTTTTCTTTTCAGAAGTCGAACCTTGTTCACCTCTTCCTCAATTGCTACAAGCCTCTGATTTATCTGTTCAACCCTTGATTCTTTCCCTTTTAGATCAAAGGTGATAATGGCCAGAATAAAGAGGAGGACTAAAGGGACTAAGGCCGGGGAGGCCATTAGGATTTTCTTTGGCGGAATCCATGGATTGGATTTCTTTTTTGGAAGAAGGTTGATGGCCCTTTTATCCACTCCAAAGAGGGCTAGACCAAATGCAGGAAGAAAGCGGTAACCAGGAAAAGAGAGAGCCGAGTGATCAAATTTTGCCTTCTGAAGCGGGTTTATGATCTGAACAGGCAAATTCAGTTCCTCCTCCATCTTATCGACTAAATTTGCCATCTCTGCACCTCCACCACTCAAAAGGACTCTTTTGACTTCAACTCCTGGATGTTTCTTCTCGAAGGCACGAAATGAATAGTCAATCTCCTCAGTCAAATCTGTCAACCATCTATGACTAACCTTACCTAACCGGGATAGATTATCATCTCTTGCCTCATTGGCCTTTACAAGACCACGCCTCTTCTTCAACTCTTCCGCCTCCTTAAAGTCTATCCCAAAGACCTCTTTGATCTTCTGAGTAAGTGAATCACTGCTCTTACCAATACATCTTGAGAAGAGGAATCGGCTGCCTTTAGTAATGATAAGCTCTGTCCTCCTGCTCCCTATTTCGATAAGGGCTGCTGCCTCCTCAGGAGGTGGATTGAACTGGTATGCCTTGAAGATAGCCAGGGGGGTAAGACTAACGATTGAGGGCAGAAGGCCTGCCATCTCTATGATAGAAAGATAGCTTTCCAGGGCTTCCCTCTTGCAGGCGGCCACAAGAAGATCTGATCTTTTCTCCTCACTTTTGATGCTCTGCCAGTCATAGTGAATCTTATCTAAGGGAAGTTGAAGGTAGTCTCCAATATTGAGTTCAACGATCTTCTTGACCTTCTTCTTATCTTTGGTGGGAAGGCTTACTGATTTAATCACTCCCCAGTATCCTGGAATACCAAGGACTACTCTCTTTGATCTAAGGCCGCACTCTTTGAAAAGCTCACAGATGGTCTCAGCAATAATTTTTTTATTGTCCTCTATCCCTGGATCAAGAGGATAGGAATATTTTTTCATCCCTTTCTTCTTAAGATAGACTCCGGAAGAAGATATCTTTAATTGAACGACCTTAATAGAAGAGGTGCCAATATCTAAGCCAATAATGGATTTTCTTAGCATTAGAGTGTTTTCCAATATAGAATTGAGATCTTAGGAGGTCTGCCCTGGTAGGGTAGATCCCGTCTGACCACGGCCCTTATCCTTACTATGGTATTATGTAAGGTAGCCATTGAGTCTATGGTGAAAGTGTGAGAATGGGTAGCCATTAGGTCTAAATTTAATCGTTTTAAGCGCTTTAGGTCTATAACGGGAAGGGCCATAAGATCAGGAAGAGAATTGAATGGGGATTCCTCTCTTCGTTGGAGGATTAATTTTACGACCCCCGGATCAAACCCTAAGGCCCCTAAGACCTCCTCGCCAGCCGTATTGATATTTATTCGGCCCGGGGCTATCTTGCTCCCTTTAACGGTAACCCGATCAATTAGTTGAATTAATCTATTCTTATTCATCCAGTCAACTTCAAGTAGGTCGGTGAGGTGACGGTAAGGGCGGTGTTTGATGATATCATCAGCCTCCTTATAGGTTATTCTCAATTTGGTCTTTAACTCCTCCCTTACGGCCTGGTTAAGATTGATCTTTGTTTTATCCTTCTCATCAAATGAATAAACGGTAATAAGGTCTTTTATCCCTAAGAATGTCTTCATATTCATTCCCTTAAGTGAAGACACCTCATCTATTGACTTGAAGATGCCTCTTTCCTTTCTATAATTGATGATGACTTCTACCTGGTCTTCTTTAATCTCAGGCAAGAAAAAAAGCATTACCTTAAATGTCTTCTTATCTTCTTCCTCCTGAAGAGGAAGGTTTATATTAAGCTTACTTTCTTCATCAATGACCTGGACATTGTATTCTCCTTCACCAAATAGGATACCTTCATAGGCCTCCTCGTTGGTAGACCACTTCTCATTAAGGGCATCATACTTATTGTTGTCTTTTCTTAACTCCAGGATGGCTTGGTTAATACCCGCCTCGGCGATATAGTAAGCTTTTAATCTCTCTGTTTGATTCCTGGTGATCTTTAACTGGAGCCTTATGAAGGAGGCGAAACTCAGGACAGTGACAGTCAGGATGACTGATATCCAGAGGACAAGGATTAGAGATACTCCATCTTCTCTCTTTCTTTTCATTGGCCATTTGCCTGGGAAGCAGGTATCCAGACACTACTCCGTAGGATTCTACTGTCATTGAGTCTAATCTTTATCCTTACCCCCCCTGGTAAAAGTTTATCTGAATCCCAGGATTTCTGCCAGGCTCTTCCATTGTGATACTCAAAAGAAAGGCCGGCTATATTGGTGGCCAGGGTAAGATTTTCTGCCTCCTCACGGGATATCTTTAACTCTCCTTCTTCAATGAAATATTTTACCCTGACCGGGCTGCTTTCTTTATCAAGATTAAAAGAGGTTGCAAAGCTTATCTCAGATGGTCTCCCAATAAAGGTAACCTTTGGGGGTTTTGGACTGGATGGGTCGCTGAGATCGAGTGGAGGAAGAAGAGAAGCCCGAAGATCATTTGTAATCAGATCAAGGGCAAATTTTGTTTCATAGAGAGTCTCTATTGCCTCTTCCCCCTTATGCCAGGCTTCCATCCCCGCCCTATAGGTAGAATAAACGCTGGTGACGACCAGGACCAGAACGGTGGTAGCCACTATCATCTCAATCAGGGTGAAGCCTTTTTGATCATTTCCCATTTACCTAAATATACCATTCCAGATATTGAGTGTCAATCAAGAAAATTAAAATATGTCTCCTTACCAACAAATACCTTGAATTTACTATAGCTCCTTCCGATTATTCCCTCAAGGAAAATGAAGGGGGACCCCGGGAACCGCTTGACAGGGATGGGTTAAATGTGATATATTAGAGACAATCAATTGATTAGGAGGGCCTTGTTCATCGTTTGGGCCAATAGCGAACCTTCCCGAAAGCTTGAAGCTTTCGGGAAGGTAAGATTGCAAGTCTAACTGGCCGAAACGATGAACAACGCCATTAGGAAAAAAAGAATGGCTCTGTCTAAGCGTGAGAAGATGAGTCTCTACTTGATGGTTGTGGTCATTATTATCTATTTGATCTATACCTATGCCCTTTATCCTACCCTGAGGCAAAGAGAGCTTGTCCAGGAGGAACTCCTGATCAAGAAGGCAAGGCTCAGGAATGAAGAGGCTCTTCTTAAAAATAAGGCCCGTTTGGAGAAGAATTATAATAGATGGGGGTTGGCCTTGAAGGAGGAAAAAGAAATTTCGGCTCTCTTGAGAGATCTCTCCCGGATGGCTGGAATGACAGGGGTAAGAATCACCCAGATAAACTCAACCCCTTCCGAAAAGCAGGGGGGCTTCTTAGGAATGAACCTCGAGGCAGATATGAATGGATTAGCAAGACTTCTGTCCAAACTAAAGACTTCCCACTATCTATTAGGGGTTGAATCTCTCCAGATAAGACCAAAGCAGGATAACCCTATAAGACTGGATATTCACTTGATACTTTCTATACCCAGCCTTAAGTTGGAAGGAGATCAATAAAAATGATAATAAAGAACGGGCTGAGGGTAGGTCTTTTGGCTATGATTCTTCTCCTTATCCTGACCCTGCCCAACTCCCTCTGTTTGGCCGGTTTCACAGATCCACTGGTCAGTTTTGACTTTAAGGATGCGGATATAAAGGATGTCTTGCGGGCCATAGCTGCTCAGACCAAAGCTAACATTGTTGCCGATCCTACAGTCCAGGGAAGAATTACCATCCACTTAAAAGACGTCCCCTTTGAGGAGGCCCTAAAGACCCTCCTTGAGGTCAACGGCCTTACCTATGAAAAGAGGGACAATATATACTGGGTAACCAAACCGGCGATGAAAGAGGCTTCTCGGGGAGAATCTTTCCTTGTCGAGATAACTGGAGACAGACTCACTCTCGACGTCCGGAATATGGACATTCAGCAACTTCTACGCCTAATTTCAGAAAAGAGTGGTATCAATATCATTGCCGATAAAACAATCACTGGAATGGTTACTGTTCACCTTACTGATGTTCCTCTGGAGACCGGTCTTAAGGCCTTCCTGAATGCCTATGGTCTTACTCTGACTAAGTCGGAAGGGATATACCTGGTTGTTTCGGCTGAAAAGAGAACGCCTATGCTCATTTCCCTCTCAGATGGACTCCTCTCTTTGGATGTCAAGGATGAGGAATCGGCTGAGGTGATCCGAAGGGTCGTCACTCTGGGCAGAAAGAACCTGGCCATATTTGGTCAATTAAAAGATAAGGTCAATCTCACCTTTTCCAACCTGCCCCTGGATGAAGGTCTAAAGCTCATCCTCCAGGGAACAAGGTACACCTTTAAGAAGACAGGGGATATCTATTTAGTGGGTGATCCGACTCTGACCTCACCAGAGGCGGCTGTTCTGACCGAAGAAAGGTTAATTAAGCTAAGACATATCGAGGCCAAGGATCTACCTCCACTCCTTCCCCCGACCATCCCGGCGGCCAATCTTAAGGTTATCAAGGATCAAAATGCTATCTTCATTAAAGGAACTTCCGAGCTGATCGACCAGGCAGAGGCCTTCATCAGACTTATTGATATGAGACCGGAAGGAATAACCTTCGAAGATGACCTGCTTTCAGTGGATGTTAAAGACGCGGAGCTATCTCAAGTAGTGTTATGGATTGCCAGGCTGAGCAAGATCAATCTCACGGTTCTCAGCCCTTTACAGGAGAAGATAACTACTCACTTCAAGAATTTAAAACTCGATGAAGGATTGAGGTTGATCTTTAAAGGGACAAAGTTCACTTACCGGCGAATCGATGGGACCTACTTTGTGGGTGACCCATCTCTAACCTCACCAGCGGCGGCTGTTCTGACCGAAGAAAGATTAATTAAGCTAAGACATATCAAGGCCAGGGATGTCCCCCCGCTCCTTCCTTCCACTATCCCCGCAGACAATCTTAAGGTCATCGAGGACCAGAATGCCCTCCTTATTAAGGGAACTTCCGAATTGATCAACCGGGCAGAGGAAGTCATTGCCAGGCTCGATCAAAAGTCGGCGCAGATAATGATCGAAGCCCTGGTCGTTGAATTTACTAGGAAGGAGGGAAAGGAATTTGGCCTTGAGGGAACCTATTCCAGGGAGGGACGTGAGGTGAGCATAAAACCGGGTTCGTTTACCTTCAAGACCGTCGACACCCTCCCTGAAAACTTCTCCGTTTCCCTTCAAGCCCTGATCAGTGAGGGCAAGGCCAGGGTCAGGGCCAATCCCAGAATTGCTGCCTTAAATGGGAAGGAAGCGACCATTAAAGTAGGCTGGATTCGTTACTTCAAGATCACCCAGTTCACCGGTACTCCTCCTATCCCTTATACCACCTTACAGACAGTAGATGCAGGAATCACCCTCAAGATTATCCCCTGGGTTAACGCCTCAGGGGAGATCATCACCGAACTCCATCCAGAGATAAGTGATGCCACCGGCACCGGACCGGATGGCCTGCCGGAGATCAGTCGTCGCAGTGTAGATACAACAATTAGGGTCAGAGATGGTCAGACAATTATTATTGGGGGCCTGATCCAGAATACAGAGTCAGAGGTAGTGGAACGAACCCCTATCCTGAGCAAGATACCTCTTTTGGGAAAACTCTTTAAAAAGACCAAGAAAGGTCTCACTGAATCAGAGCTGGTGATCTATTTAACCCCGCATCTTTTAGTAGATACCAAGGAGATTCACCATGACCAGGATTAAAAGATACGGAATATTGGGGGTTTTCTTCTTTGTTTTTCTCTTGATGGGATCGGGCCTCATCCTCTATTTTGCAAGACAACCACGGATCGGAGGGGAGCAGGTCACCCAGAAACCTACCACCCAAAGTCTATTGTCTCCAACCTCCAACTATTCAACTGATACCGAACTCCCGACCTTTAGGGATCTTTTCAAACCGACATCTCAGAAAGAGCCGGACAGTAAACCCGTAATGTCGAATAATCAACCACTTCTTCATTCAGACTCCTCCCTTCTCCTGGTGGGTGTTCTCTCCAGTAACCCTCCTCTGGCCATCTTAGAAGACCCCTCAACCAAAGCCAGCTACATCGTTAAAAAGGGTGATATGGTTAATGAAGAGGAGGTCGTGACGATAAAGGAAAACTCAGTAATTATGCGAAAGAATGAGAAAAGGGTTATTTTAAGACTCTGGAACGAGTGAGGTGGTCCATGGTTACAAGAAAACCCCTGGGGGAAATCTTGAAGAGTGAGAAAATGATCTCGGATATCCAGCTTAAGGAAGCCCTGAAAGAAAGCAAAAAGAGGAATCTTCCTATCGGCGAGACCCTTCTCCAACTCGGTCTGATTACCGAGGAAGGACTCCTCTCTGCCCTGAGCAATCAACTCGGCATACCCTGTATTAAGATATCCGATGATATTCTCGACCCTTCCCTTATAAACCAGATTCCGGCCAGGCTCGTCTATGATCACAAATTCTTCCCCATAAAGCAGAGCAATAACACCATTACCTTAGCCACTTCTGATCCGCTGGACATTTATATCCTGGATAATATCCGATTGATCCTCGGTAAAGAGGTGGAATGGGCCATCGCCAGCGAACAGGACATCACCTCAGCCATCAAGCGCTACTATGGACTTGGGGCGGAGACAGTTGAAGGAATGATGGGGGCAAGAGATGAGACCTTAGAGGTAATAAGATCTGAAGAGGAGCCGACAGAGCTTGAGGATATGGCTAAAGATGTCTCAATCATCAAATTTGTCAACCAGATCATCCTTGAAGCCCACCGGATGAGGGCTACTGACATCCATATTGAGCCTTATGAAAAGGAGTTGAGGATAAGATATCGAATCGATGGCGTCCTTCATGAGATTTCGACTCATCAGTCTATCAAGTTATTTCAGCCGGCTATTGTCTCCAGGATAAAGATAATGGCTGATCTCAACATCGCCGAGCACCGCCTCCCCCAGGATGGCCGGATGAAACTCCGAATAAAGGGAGAGGAATTAGATATAAGGGTCTCTACCCTACCGACCCCCTCGGGTGAAAGCGTGGTTCTCAGGCTTTTAACCAGGGCAAGCATCCTCTTTGGCCTGGAGCATTTGGGTATGCAGCCCTATACCCTGAGGCGGTTTGATTCCATGATAAAGAGACCTCACGGTATTATCCTGGTCACCGGTCCCACCGGAAGCGGCAAGACAACCACCCTTTATGCCGCCATAAGCAAGATCAATACCATCAATGACAATATCATTACGATCGAAGATCCGATTGAGTATCGCCTGCCAGGAATAAACCAGATCCAGATTAAGCCAAAGATAGGTTTTTCCTTTGCCACTGGATTAAGACATATCCTGCGTCATGACCCCGACATCATTATGGTCGGTGAGATTCGTGACTTAGAGACAGCCGAGATCGCCATTCAGGCGTCTCTTACTGGACACTTAGTCTTCTCCACCCTCCACACCAATGACGCTGCCGGGGCCGTTACCCGTCTTATTGATATGGGCATAGAACCATATCTTATTGCCTCATCTGTGGAGGGGATACTGGCCCAGCGGCTTGTGCGAGTGATCTGTCCGGAATGTAAAGAACCTTACCTTCCTGATCCAGTGTCCCTTGAAGAAACTCAACCGGGAAAGGCCCTCTACCGGGGGAAAGGCTGTAAGCAATGCTTGAGTACAGGCTACTATGGCCGGACAGGGATATTTGAGTTCCTTTTGATAGACGATGAGATAAGGAAACTTATCTTATCACGAACACCAACAAAGATCATCAAGGAGCAGGCCAGGAATCTTGGGATGAAAACCCTGCGGGAAGATGGCTGGGAAAAGGTCGCTCAAGGCAGAACGACCATCGAGGAGGTCCTGCGGGTAACAGAGGTAGAGGTAGATGTGGAATGAATAGCTTCACCTATAATGCCTTGACTAAAGAGGGCCGGGAGATAAAAGGAGTCCTTACTGCTCAGACCAGGCA
Organism: bacterium; assembly: GCA_040753085.1. Taxonomy (NCBI): domain Bacteria; species bacterium. Next base: position 13,663 of record JBFMHI010000058.1, read on the forward strand.
GGAGGCCCTCGGTAAGCTTCAGCGAGAGGGATACATTGTGGTCGATATTGAAGGAGACCGGAGGTCTACCCCTTTACCCCCGAGGATCAATAAAGGCAAAGTCACCCTTCTTATTCGCCAACTCTCAAGCCTTATGGAAGGGGGCCTTCCCCTTTATAAGGGCCTTACCATCCTGGCCAATCAATATAAGGATGAAGGGATAAAGTCCATAATTGAGCAGATAAAAGAAGCAGTAAGGAAGGGATCTCACCTTTCAGACGCCCTCTCAAATCATAAGACCATCTTTCCGGGACTCCTCATTGGTATGGTCAAGGCAGGCGAGGCAAGCGGACAATTGGAGGAGGCCCTGAGTAGATTTGCTGTCTATGCCGAACGTGAAGAGGACTTGAAGAATAAGGTTAAGACAATAATGATCTATCCTATCCTCATATCAGTAATGACCCTGGCCAGCATCTTCTTTATCTTGACTTTTGTCATCCCCAGGATGGTCATCATCTATGAGGCGCTTGAACAGATCTTGCCTTTGCCAACCCGCCTGCTCATCCTGGCAAGTAGCCTCTTGGGTAAGTTCTGGTGGATAGGTTTAATCTTTATTCTCCTCCTCATTATTAGCCTGAAGGCCTGCCTCAAGACAAGAAATGGAAGAAGAACCTTTGATCGGCTTAAGCTAAGGATTCCATTAGTGGGAGAGATACTCAATAAGTTCTTGATCTCCAGGCTTGCCTTAACCTTAGGTACACTCATCCGTAGTGGTGTGCCTGTCTTAGAGGCTATTTCCATAACCAGGGAGACAATAGGAAATGAATATGTCTCATCCGGGTTGGACAATCTGCGCCAGGGGGTCAAGGAAGGCAAAGGAATAGCCGAGCAATTGACGGGGGAACCTCTCTTCTCCGACCAACTGACCCAGATGGTGGCCTGCGGTGAAGAATCCGGGAACTTAGAAGAGATGCTCATCAGGTCTTCTAATATCTACGAACGAGAAGCAGAGAATTCCCTGAAGAGGCTTATGATTCTCCTTGAGCCGGCTATGATCATCATGATGGTTCTTGTAGTTGGATTTGTGGTCGTGGCTATGTTACTACCCTTGTGCTCGTTAAAGTTCGGTGAATGGTGATGATTCGTGGTTAACTGCTACCCAGGCATCCGGTAATCGGGGCATCGTTTCAAATCGCTACTTGAGAAGGGAGAGATCGGTTTACACTTTTTGTTCTCCAACCGGAACACAAAAAAGTCCCAAACTGGCTTTCAGAGCGGGAAAAGGCTGTTTATGTTTGCTGCAC
>JBFMHI010000059.1 GCA_040753085.1 bacterium
CGAAGGCGTAAAGGAATTTAGCCGTAGATTTCAATCTACGGAATAATGGTATCCCATAAGGTCAAGCCCTGACAGGGCGTAGGAAAGATTTCAACCCATTGTTTATAATTTCTAACCATACAGGTCGCAACTTTTCTCTTGACTTACTCATTTTTATCTCCTATAATCTAATCCAAGATCACAAGGCTCAAAGCCCAAATCTAATAACTTTGTCTTCTGACGATGGTCGCGTTAGGCAGGAGTTTTCCGCTGTAGAACCTCCGCCAGCAGGTGAACCTGCTGTGGTGCTTGGCACTTTCAGGTTAAAGGGTAGAACAGTAGTCCAGCTATCTTTCTCTCCTTTTTGCATGTGGTTCTACAAGGTAGCGCTGATACCTTGGCGTGGATAATATAAAAAATAAAAAGGCCCTCATTATCAGCTTTATCCTGGTAATGAGGGCATAAAAAAGGTAGCAGCTTATACTGTGCCACAGGGAGATGAAGGGATGAGCACAAAGCAGCTAAGCCTTTGGAGTCTCCTCCTCCCGGGATTAGAAAAGGTTCTATATGACAATAATCCCTGGTGGCGGGGCGAAAAGATCTTTGGTCTGCCAGGGATGAAAAGATGGGCATTCCAACCTGCACTCGAGAGGATTGAAAAAGGAATTCAAAACAGGAAAGCTCCAGCAGTAGTATTACGGGGCCCAAGGCAGATTGGTAAGACCACGCTCTTGCTCCAGATCATAGACTATCTACTTGATCATAATGTCTCTCCCCACCGGATCTTTCGCCTTCAGTTTGATGAGCTGCCAGAATTAGGAAGGCTGAAGGATGTCAGCGTCATTCTTGAATTATGCAGATGGTTTTCTGAAAACATACTAAAAAAATCGTTTAATCAGGCTGCTTGTGATGGAGAACAAGCCTTCATCTTTCTTGACGAGGTCCAAAACTTATCGGACTGGGCAATTCAAATAAAGCATCTCGTTGATATCAACCCAGTTCGAGTATTAGTTACCGGAAGCTCAGCCCTACGCATTGAGGCAGGAAGGGATAGCTTAGCCGGCCGTGTTACTACCCTGGAGATGGGACCATTATTCTTACGAGAGATAGGGGAGCTAAGGGGCTTTGGACAGAGTCAGCCTTTTTTACCCTTTAATGGATTATCCGTCCTCAAACAAAAAGACTTCTGGCAGGAGCTGCGCAGCTTTGGAGAGAAGGAATCTGAATTTCGTCAGAGGGCTTTCCTTGCCTTCTCCCAAAGGGGTGGCTATCCAGTGGCTCAGGCAAATGCAGATGTGTCCTGGGAACAGATAGCAGACCAGTTAAATGAAACTGTTGTTAAGCGTGTTATTCAACATGATCTGCGTATGGGACCAAAGGGCAAAAAGAGGGATGAACACTTACTCGAAGAGGTATTCCGTCTTGCTTGCCGATATATCGGACAATCGCCTAATCAGGCTTTTTATCTAAATGAAATCCGCTTAGCTATGAACGCCAATATTGGATGGCAGCGTATCTTTGCTTACCTGAGGTTTTTAGATGGGAGTCTGTTAATTCGTCTTATTGAGCCTCTGGAACTTAGACTTAAGCGAAAGCGTGGGGCATCAAAATTATGTCTGTGTGATCATGCCCTCAGGGCTGCCTGGCTGCAGGAGATTATACCACTTTCTCCAGAAGAGCTCGAAAAGCAGCCACACCTTTGCGATCTATCAGGCAGGATTGCTGAAAGCGTGGCTGGTTACTTCTTAAGCAATATTATTGGATTGGATATTGCTCATTTTCCACAGCGCAACGCAGAGCCAGAGATAGATTTTGTCCTGACTATTGGAGAACAAAGGATCCCTGTCGAGGTTAAGTTCCGCAGGCAGATTGATTATAGGGATACAATCGGGTTAAGGTCGTTTATAGAAAAGGCACATTATAATGCACCCTTTGGTCTATTGATTACATTAACCGATGCAGTGGCAAGTGATGATCCGAGAATTATCTCCGTTCCTCTTTCAACTATGCTTCTGCTAAGATGAGGATGTAATAAATGGGATGAAATGCCTGTTTATTTAGTGAGGTGATCTTTAATGAAGATAGGCCTTATGGCAGATTCTCACGAGCATATGGAGAAGATCAAGGAAGCCGTCAGGGTGTTTAATCAAGAGGAAGTAGAGATGGTCCTCCATGCCGGGGATATTATCTCTCCCATCACCTGCCGGTACTTCAAAGACCTTAACTCTAAACTGATTGCCGTCTTTGGCAACAACGACGGAGAGAAGGATTTCTTAAGGTCTCAATTTACGGCTATTGGGGCTGAAATCCATCAGCCGCCCCTTGAACTCACTATTGACGGCAAGAAGGTCTTAATCTATCATAGCCCGGATTTTCTCAATATCTTAGCCGAAAGCGGCCACTACGACCTTATCCTTTACGGACACACCCACAAGATTGACTTAAGGTCCGGTAAGACAATGGTGGTTAACCCCGGCGAATGCAGCGGTTGGCTGAGTGGACGAGCCACCATAGGCATCCTCGAAACTGAGGATATGTCGGTCAGGATAGTTGATCTCTAAGGATGGTATTCCCTTATGGACTTACGCCAAGATAAATCTTATCAAATCTTAATTCAGAAGCTAAAGCAGATGCGACGGCACCTGCATGGGATAACGATCCTTAACAGAATTACCCTCACCCTGGCCGTGCTTTTGGGCATCTTTCTAACCGGCCTTCTTCTGGATAAATTCTTGCCCCTGCCGGCAGGGCTTAGGGTGGTATGGTTGGGTTTAGCCCTCCTGGGGGCAGTGGTGTTCCTTACCGAACTAACCCTCAGACTTCTGATAGGACAAAATGACGAGACCATCGCCCTGCTTATTGAAAGACATTATCCGGAGGTCTCTGATCGGCTAATAAGCTCTATCCAGTTGGCTAAAGAAGGCTCAAGTCTCTATTCCCTTGAGCTAATTAGAGCTTTGCTCAAGGATACGGAAGAACGATTAGCCGGACTCAAGCTCTCTCAGGTAGTAAGCAAAAAGGGATTGGCTCGATCCTCTCTCACGGCTGGCGGACTGGCCTTAGGATTGATGGCCTACGGCCTCCTTTCACCCCTCTCTTTCTATGCCTCAGCCGAGCGGTTTCTCCATCCTTTTAAAATCGTATCTTCTTCTCAAATCCAGGAGAGAAAGGCGGCGGTGTCTTCTCCGGAAAAAGAAGCGCTTACCCCTCCGGTCATTACCCGACTTCAATTGAGATACGAGTATCCTGCCTATACCCAGTTGCCGCCCCTAAACGGAAAAGAAGGTGAAGGGCATATAGAGACACTTGTGGGAACTAAAGTGACCTTCCGGGCTGAGGCCGACCATACCCTTAAAGAGGCTTACCTGGCCCTTTCCTGGGGGGATACTCGTCCCCTTTTTGTGAAGGGGAATAGAATAACCGGACAAATGATAATTACTCGGAATGGAGAATACACCCTTCAGGTAATCGATACCCGGCAACAGGCTGATCTTGATCCGGTTAAATATCAGATCACCGCTTTACAGGATAATCCTCCGCAGGTTAAGATCCTCGAACCGGCAGAGAATATCTCCCTCCCGGTAGAGATGGTTGTCCCCTTGAGGATCGAGGCTGAGGATGACTATGGCCTAACCCATCTTAATTTGAGGTATAAAATAAACCGCTATTATCGAGTAAAGGAAGAATGGGAAGAGGAGATTTCTCTGGCTGCCTACAAGCCTCCCCGCCGGCACCCTATTCAACCTTATACCTGGGATCTAAATAATCTTGGGCTTCTGCCGGAGGATGTGATCATTTACTATGCGGTGGCTATGGATAGTAAGGGGAATAAGGCCCTCTCACCCAGATACGCTATCCGGTTTCCCTCTATGGCTGAAATCTATAAAGAGATTGCCGACCGACAGAAGAAGGAACAAGCTACCCTGGCCGATATCCTCGAAGAACAAAAGCAGATAAAGGAAGCTACCGAAAAGTTGCTTGAGGAGATAAGGAGGGAGAGGGAGCTTTCCGTCCAGGACAAGGAAAACCTAAAGGAGCTTTCTAAAGAGGAAGAAAAGATCGTCCAGAAGGCGGAGTCTGTGCTGGAACAGATGACCGAGACATTAGACCAAATGGAGGAGAACCAGCTTGTCTCCCCTGAGGTTATGGAAAAGATCCAGGAGATCCAGGACCTGATCAAGAAGGTGGTTAGCGAAGAAATGAAGGAGGCCATGAAGAGGCTTTCTGAGGCGGTAGAGGGGATAGAATTAACTGAGCAGGAAGAAAAACTTATGCAGGCCACCTTCAATCAGGAAGAATTTATCCAGCGACTGGATCGAACCTTGTCTTTGCTAAAACGAATGGCCCTGGAACAATCTATGGAAACGGCCATCAAAGAAGCAGATGAAATCTTAAAAAGACAGGAGGAGATCACAGAGCAGACCCTTGAGGGGGACAAGAAAGAATTGTCCGACTTAGCCAAGGTCCAGGAGGCCTTAGCCAGGCGGACCGAGGAGCTTCTTAAGGAAATAGAGCAGATGGCTAAAGAGGCCGATGAAATGGAACCTACCGCCTCTGAAGCCCTTAAACAGGCGGCGAAGGAAGCCGGCGAGATACCCCAAAAGATGCAGCAGACCGCCCGGGACCTTTCGGCTGGCCAGCGGGAAGATGCCCGGGTAAAAGAACAAGACCTGATGCAGAAATTATCTCAACTTTCGGCGGGCCTATCCCAGGCCAAACAGGGCATGCGTTCTTGTCAATTGGCCCAACTCAAGCAGGAGATAGATAAGGCCCTGGGAGAGGTGCTTAATCTTTCCGGAAGGCAGGAAGAAGTCCTCTCCTCTCTTTCCTCCCGTCCTTCATCCCTGAAGTCACTGGCTGCCGAAGAGCTTCTCCTGAAACAGGGAGTGGAACAGATCCGGGGGCGGATGGAGAAGCTGGCTAAAAAGAGCCTTATGATTCCGGGTCAGGTTCTTGAGGGGCTTGGTCAGGCCTCCCAGAACCTCAGCCAGACGGCTGATCATCTGGAAGAAGGCAAGTCTGGCTCTGGTCAGGCCAAGGAGGCCATGTATCGCTTGAACCAGGTAGCCGTTAATCTTATGAAGACCAGCCAGAAATGCTCCCAATGTCAGGGGTCGTGCGATAGGGGTGGAGGTATGGAACAGTTATCCAGTCTGGGCAAACGGCAGCAGGGAATAAATAAAGGCACTGATGATCTTTTAAAACTTTTTCCTGATCTGACCAGACCCCAGGGCAAGGCAATGGCTAAACAACTGGCCTACGAACAATCCATGGTCAGGCAAGGCCTGGAGAGACTTTTAGAAGGCCGCGCCGAACTATCCAAACTACTGGGGAGACTGGATGAACTGGGTAAGGAGATGGAAAATATAGAAGAGGATTTAGGCTCCGGATCGATCAAGCCTGAGACCAAGAAGAGGCAACAGCAAGTCCTGAAGAGACTTTTGGATGCCACTAAGTCAATCCATCAGAAAGAATTATCCGAGAAGGAAAGAGAAGCCGAGAGACCCAAAGAATATATTCGTCGAGGAACCCCCGGCGCCTTGCCGGATGAGTTGACCCGCCGACCCCAGCTTCCCAGGGAAAAACTCCCTTCCCCTGATGTCTCCGGAATTACCATCCCTGGCTACGAAGAGTTGATCAAGCAATACTTCAGGTTCTTATCCGAAGTGGGGAGTAGCTCTCATTAGATAGGCTGAAGGCTGAAGGCTATTGAACTTCAGCCTTCAGCCTATCTACCTAAGTTACGGCGGATTTCGTATACACTTACGCTCTTGTTTTCAAATCGCTTCTCAAGATAATCCTTCCCCTCTGGATTAAACCCTCCCAATTTACGTTCCTCAGGTCCATAAAAGAGATAGTGAACCCGATAAACCTTAAGGAGCTTTCGACGAAAGCCATCATCCGTCTGAGATGAAAAAAATCTTTCCACCAATTCTTTTTTCTCTTTTACCCACAGGGTTTGGCTCCATTGGCCCAGGAAGGTTCGAGAACCGGTCTGGGTCGGGATAAAAATCCCCATTTTACCTGAAGAAAAGATGGTTTCATGAGGGAAAGCCGTTTTATTTAACCAGGCTAAGGCTTCTAATGTTTGGAGAGGGAGGTACTCCATATGTTTATTGGCCTTCAGTTCCATAAAGTCAGCCCCAAATCGGTAAAGGTTAGAAGGAATAGTCAGGAGGATAAAGGCACGCACCAGGAGGCGTCGGTTGAAATAAGGCTCAATCCAAGTTAATATCTGGAAGAGTCCTAAGGTGGCCATTATACAGATAGGGATGTGAACCCCTTGAATTAGTCGGCGCTGGAAATTGAAAGGGCCGTATACCAGGAAGGGGACAACAAGAATCCAGATCAGTCCCAGTCGAGCCAGGGGAGTTCCTTTCTTTAGGGTGAAAGGCACGCCAATGGGGGCAATCATCAAAGGGAGACCAAGACCAAGGATATACCCGACCGGATTAAAAGAAATTGTGGGTATCTTTGACCATTCCTGGATAAGAAAATTGCCTCTCATTGTCCACCATTCCCAGACTATTCCGAGTCCGGAAAGACTAAAGAAGATAAGGGAGCTTATGACTATCTTCTTTCTTTTGTCCTGATCATACAGAAAAGTGATGAGAGAAAAAAGGCCGACCACTGTCCAGACGGTGACTATGTCGTAAGGATGGGTGAGAACCAGAAAGAAACCAAGTATGCCAGCCAACAAGACACAGGCCATACTTCGGATTGCAGATTGCGGATTGCGCCAGGTGATCTGGTCAACAGAGGCAAGGAAGAGAATAAAGATGAGCAGCATAATAGTAATGGAGATGGAAAAGAGAGGTGACCAATAAAGACTCCAGAAAGTGATGGCCTCCGGCATCCACAGATCAACCGGGTCTAAAAGCAGGAGTGGTTCAAGGAAGTGAAATCCAATCTGGTAGGCGGTTAAAAGGATGGCCCCCCAGCCACTGGAGACACAGATAAGTAAAAAAGCAATCCGACGTAGGCGAGGATCAAGGAGCGAGTGTTTCAGAAAGAGATAAATGGCGGATAGAAGAGTAAAGCCAAATATAAGCCGGGCCAGATGATAAACCATGATAAGGCTCAGACCACTTACCCGGGCCAGGCGACCTAAAATTAGCCACAGGGGAAGGAAGATGTTAGCCGGATGTTCTTCCGGGGTAAATTTATCCTCGAAAAACCAGGCCCCATCATAGGCCTGTTTCATCCAGGCCAGGTAACTCTGGGTATCTTCAATACTACCAATTACCCCCATAAATTGATGTTCAGGAGGGGTGATGATTACACCATAGAGATAGGGGAAAGTGCTAATAGAGAGGATGAAAATGGAGAGGAAAAGAAAGGTCTTAGCCTCGCTCATATATGGACGGCACTCTCTTGACCCACAGGCACTGGTTCGAAGGGATGATCGTATTGGCCCAGCAGATCATTTACCCTTAGTCTGAAAAGGTCAAGGAACATCTTGGTTGAATCCCTTAGGATATTAACCTTACTTCCCGGTGAGTTAAGCCACCTAACCGGAACCTCAGCTATCTTAAAGTCGAGTTTCTTGCCCAGATATAGTATCTCAACATCAAACCCAAAACCATCAAATTTTTGCCGGTTAAAGATCATCCTGGCTGCCCGGCGAGTAAAGAGTTTGAACCCGCATTGGGTATCCTTGATCCCGGGGAAGGCCAGGGTCTGAACTAAGAAATTAAAAGTTCGGCCGGCTGTCTCACGGCACCAACTCTGGCGAATTACCAGTTTTGAGGCGGCTAAGGCCCTGGAACCAATCGCAATGTCAAACCCATTGGCTAAACGTTGGAGGAGTTTTTCCACTTCCTCAATCGGGGTCGATAAGTCGGCATCAGAAAAGAGGATAAATTCTCCTCTGGCCGCCAGTATTCCTTTTCTAACCGAATATCCCTTACCCCGGTTGGTATCATTTTTGAGTAATCGCACCTGCCTGCCTATCGGTTCTTTTTTTATAGCGGCCGCCATGCCATCAGTGCTTCCATCATCCACTACGATGATTTCATAGAGAACATCTTGAGTCTCTAAATATTGCCTTATTTTCTTCAAGGTAGGGATTATCCGCTTTTTTTCATTAAAGGCCGGAATGACCACCGAAAGATAGTTATTTTTCATTTCCATCTCCCCCTTCTACATTGTCCAACTCATAAACAATGGCATAAAGAAGGAGGGTGTTGGCGAAAAGCAAAAAGATGATAACCAGTGAGAGAGATAGGATCATAATCTCGGCGTGACCGGCCAGATCATAGGAAAATCCCAGGGCCAGACCTAAAAGCCCAATCGCCGCAGCAATGAAGGTAACAATAGATGTCTTGAATCGCCACTTAACTTTGTCCATATATATCACCCCTTTCTTTTTTTAGTATACCATATTTTTAAATAAAAATCAACATAAAAAAATAAAAAAATAACAAATAAAAGTTGAGAGTTGAGGGTTGAGAACTGAGAGTGAAGAATGGAAAGGCCTCCACTCTCCACTCTCACAGTGATTCAGACATAAGGATTAAGAATTAGGTAGGGTTTCATTGCTTAAGTTCGACTCTGCTTCCGAACTTATTTTCCTGACCAGCTAACAACCGTTTGATATTGGGTATATGCTTTACCACGATAATAACAGAGACAGCTCCTCCAAAGATAAGCAAAGGCGGCTCTGCCTTAAAGAGCCACAGGAGAAGAGGTAAAACCAGGGCGCCCATCACAGAGCCTAAAGAAACGTATTTGGTCAGGGCCACGATAATAATAAAAAGGGGGATGATGAGAAGCATGGGGTAGGGGGCCAGACCGATAAAGACACCCGCGCTGGTAGCTACTCCCCTTCCGCCCTTGAATTTCAAAAAGATCGTCCAGTTATGGCCGGCGACCGCCGTAGCTCCGGCCAGCATTTTGATGATAATATCCCCTTCGCCTACTTGGTGCGCCAACCAAACAGCCGCCATCCCTTTGGTCATATCGACTAACAAGACCACCAGATACCACGTCCATCCTAACACCCGATGAACATTTGTGGCTCCAATATTGCCGCTGCCTACCTGCCGAATATCAATTCCGGCCACCAGCCTGGTCACGATAAAACCTGTCGGTATGGAGCCTAACAGGTAACTTGTCAGGAAAATAAGAGGATAGTCAAACATTTGAGGTAACTATTTTCGCTTTCTCACCTTAATCCTGATCGGTGTCCCCCACAAGTTTAATTCTTCCCGCATTCGGCGTTGAAGGTATCTCAAATATTGGGGGATAACCAATCGCGGATAGTTAACAAACAGGAGAAAAGTGGGCGGTTTGATATCAAGCTGGGTTAGGTAGTATATCTTTAGATTCTTCCCTTGTCCGGCCGGAGGCTGGTAACCTGAGATGATCTGGGTCATAATTTTATTCAAATGGGGAGTGGGGACCCTGGTTTGATGAGTTAAAGAGGCCGCCTTTATCATTTCCATTAACTCGTCAAGGCCCTCCATGGTCAGGGCTGACGTAAAATGAAGCGGCAGGTAATCGATAAATCTCATCTCTTCCTTAATCCGCTGCTGATATTGGCCTTTAAGCTCTTCTCCTCCCGACATCAAATCCCACTTATTAATAATTACTATTCCCGCGCAGCCGGCCTTTTCTATTTGGTGAAGAAGTCGTTTATCCTGTTCCGCCAACCCCTCGACCGCATCAATCACCAGGAGAACCACCTCTGATCGGTGAATGGCATTTATGGCCCGCGTGGCCGTGATTCGTTCCAGCTCTCGATCAATTCGGCTCTTGCGTCTTAGGCCGGCTGTATCGACCAGGATGAATCGGTCCTGGCCGTAATTAAAAGGAGTGTCAATACTGTCCCTGGTTGTCCCCGGGCGGGGATCTACAATGACCCGCTCTTCACCCAGGATGGCATTAAGGAGAGATGATTTGCCTACATTGGGACGTCCCACAATGGCTACCCGGACAGAGGATTGTTCTTCCTCTTCCTCTTCTCCCACGGTGTCAAGATGAGAAATAATTTCATCAAGCGCCGCGTCTACCCCTAAGCCGTGAAGGCTGGAAATCCCAATGGGTTTTCCCAACCCAAGGGAATAAAAATCAGAAAGTATCTCTTCTTCTTTAGCCGGATTGTCAATTTTGTTGATCACGGTCACTATTGGCTTTTTTTGTCGCCTCAAGAGGCCGACTATTTCCATATCCAGCGGAAGGATTCCATCTCTACTGTCAAGTAGAAAGCAGATCACGTTAGCCTCATGCATGGCAATTTCCACCTGGCGCCTTATTTGCTCTGCCAGAGACGAGCCGCCATCCATTTCCAAACCCCCGGTATCAACTAATAGGAACCGCCGCCCCAGCCAATCTGTTTCTTTATAATTTCGATCCCGGGTTACCCCGGCTTCAGGGTGAATGACAGCTACGCCTCGAGCAATGAGCCGGTTAAAAAAAGTAGATTTGCCCACATTAGGTCGACCAACAATGGCCACAATTGGTAAGGTCATCTTGCCACATAATTACGGCATCATCTTTAGGATGAGTGTAATACCCCTTTCTGATAGCAATAGGACGAAAGCCGAAGTGCTGGTAAAATTCTTGGGCCTTCAGATTTGAGGCCCTGACTTCCAGGGTAGCCTTTTGGGCGCCCTTGTCTCTGGCTATCTTCAGCATAGCCATTAGCAATTCTCGGCCTATCCCCTGTTTTCTATAGGGAAGGTCCACCGCTAAATTAACTAAGTGGGCCTCATCACCAATCAGCCACAAGCCGGCATAGCCGATTATTTTCCCCTTGTGTTTAGCCACCAGGAAATGAGCCAGCCGGTTATCTCTTATATCACGTAAAAACATCCCCACTGTCCAGGGATCAGCAAAAGAAGCCTGCTCAATCCTCAGGACAGCCGGCATGTCTTCTCTCTTCATAGGTTCTATGGTTATGGTATTGCCGTGCAACATTTGCGTTGTCCGCGCCAATTATTATCCAGAGCCCAGAACATAGACAAAAATCCGAAGTAACCGTTCAGCCACCAAGGCACGAAGACACGAAGGGGAAATAAGAAATAATCCTTTAATCTTTGTCTCTTAGTGTCTTTGTGGCTGAACACTTACTATCCGTGCTAATCCGTGTCAATCAGTGGCTGAATAATTACCTTAAGAGTATCTTCTCAATATTTCGGGGAAAGTCAGTGATCGGTAATCGGTAATCGGTAACAACTGATTACTGGTTACCCTGATTTATTTAGATGATACCTCTTCCCCCCGGATGAGGCTAATTGGCGCTGACTATTCACCCAGTCTAACATATTATTTTTCTCCTGTCAATAGATGTTTAGAAGTAAAGTTTCCTTATTAATTTGCCGATGAAAGTAGAGGGGAGTATGTCTGGCCTTTCGAACTTCCTCGAAACCCCAAACTCGATTAGGGTGATCACCATGCATAAATCTTCCTGGCTAATGGCCATCTTATCCCCGGCAATCTTTTTCTCTTTTATCTTCGGATGTGGAAAAGAAGACAGAGATGATCTTATTTCTCCTGATACCACTAAACCTAAGGTCAGCAATGTTTTGGCTGCCCCTGAACGAACCACGGCCCAAATAAGCTGGCTAACCGATGAACCCGCTACCTCACGGGTAGAATATGGGCTGACTTTAAATCCTACTACCCTGCAAAGCGAAGATGACAGCCTGCTGACCCATCATAATATCCATCTTTCCAACCTGACCCCGGAGACAACTTATTTTTATCGTGTAAGGTCGAGAGATAGTAATCACAACTGGAATGAGGGCGACGAGGTGTTCATCTTTACGACCAGGTCGGCTGATGATCGCCCACCGGTAATTACCAACGTGAGGGCCCTTCCGGAGGCCAGGTGTGTGACCATCAAATGGGATACAGACGAGCCTGCTACCAGCCAGGTAGATTATGGTCGAACGAATCAATATAGCTCCTCTACTCCTTTTGAGGCCGACCTGGTGCGGGAGCACTCCATCCGCTTCTGCGGCCTAAGTTCTCAGACTACTTATTATTACCGGGTCAAATCCGAGGATGCCGCCGGCAACCTGGCCACTTCAGAGGCAGAACTCACCTTCACTACCGCTGAAGAAAAATGTCCTATTGCCCCTGTTATCTCTAATGTGGTTATTACTCCCGGTCCCACCTCAGCCACCATAAGTTGGCAGACCAATGTGCCTACTACTGCCCAGATTGCTTACGGGCAAACAACCGGTTATGGCTCATTGACTACTAAACAAACTACCCTTAAGACATCCCACTCGGTTACCTTGACTGGCTTATCTCAGGGAAGAGGTGGCTTATCTCAGGGAAGAGGATATCATTTTAAGATTATTTCTGAAGATGTCTGTGGCAACCAGGCCACACCCTCTGACGGCGTGGCAGATAGAACCTTTACTACCAGCGAAGAGGAATGCCCTGTTCCGCCGGTTATTTCCAACGTCTCAGTAACCCCTGAAACAGATTCGGCTATCATAGCCTGGAAAACAAACGTCCCGACCATTGGTCAGGTAAGTTACGGACAGACAAGCGCCTATGGTTCTTCAACCCCAAAAGAGACTACCTTCTCTCAGACCCATACAGTTACACTGACCGGACTGACCCCTGGCAGTGAATATCACTTTAGAATTTCGTCCGAGGATAAATGCGGCAATAAGGCCACACCCACCGACTCGATTACCGACCGCACCTTCCGGACTAAGGAAGGAGGAAAATGTCTGACTCCCCCGACCATATCAAGTGTCGCCTCTGAAGCAGATGGAACAAGGATAACTATCACCTGGACTTCTAACGTGCTTACTACCAGTCAGATCGAATATGGGCTTAGTTCCAATTATGGGCAGGAGACAGAAGAAGATACCCTTTTGACTATTGATCATCACGTAGAGTTACCCCCCCTTGAATCGGAAACGACTTATCACTATCAGGTCCTGTCCAAAGATGAATGCGGCACCCTGGCCACTCCGAAAGATGGGATAACCGACCGCACCTTTACCACCGGAGAAGGGAAACTCGGATTGGGTATTCTTCCTACCGCGGCCGTGGTAAAAGTGGGAAAAGAATTCCCTCTTGAAGTTTGGATTGAGAACGTGACCGATCTTTTTGGCGCTGCTTATAAGCTTAAATATGAGACTCAGCGGCTGGAGCTTGTCGAGGCAGGACCGGATAGCTTTCTGGGTGATGAAAAAGAGGTTATCTTCTTCCAAAGCGGTACAAACGGGATATTGGACATCGCCAATTCAAAGAAATCCGGAGCGCAAGGGGCTACCGGCAGCGGGGTCATTACTGTCTTTAAGTTTAAAGGACTAAAGCCGGGGACTACCACGATAAGTCATGTTCCGGATAAGGTGGTTCTGAGGGATTCCGCTGGAGGACCCTTAGGGGATATGGGAAATATTACCCTCAGGAATGCCACGATTACTATTATCCCTTAGTGCTCTGTGACAATTGATTTGATGTGTTCGTCTTTTGTAAAGGCAATCCCCCCTCACCCTACCCTCTCCCCTCAGGGGAGAGGATTAAGGTGAGGGGTAAAGAGGCTTTACCCACAATTTCAATCGTCACAGACCATTAGAGTCTATCCCAAAACCGAGCCGAGCCGCGACCGCGTAGGGAGCAACCACTGGCGTCCTCTATCCATCGGCAGTTGTAGCTGCCTTCTATATCGGTTTTTCATTCCGCCGAGGTTTTGGGATAGGCTCTTAGTGTCTTGGTGGTGTGAACGGTTACAGAGGAGGAATAAATATGTCTGACAAACTAACAGAATTCATTGCGATTGTTTCTCGAAAGGTTCTTGAGGGAAAAGATATTAGCTCAGAAGAGGTTCTAGACCTGTCTCAGGTAGAAGGCGCAGGCCTCTTTTTTTTACTGGCTGCGGCTAACCAGATTCGGTCCCACTTCTTGGGAGATAAAGTTGATCTCTGTTCTATTATTAATGCCAAATCCGGCAGGTGCCCAGAGGACTGCCTTTTCTGCGCCCAGTCGATTCATTACCAGACCGGCGTCAAGGGCTTTCCCCTTATTTCCAAGGAAGAAATGCTGACGGCCGCCAGAAAGGCTACCGAGGTTAAAGCCCATAGATTTGGCATTATCACCAGTGGCAGGCGAGCAAAGGAAAAAGAGGTTCAGACTATCGCCGAAGCTCTGAAACAGATGAAAGAGAGAGAGATGCCCGTCTTTCGATGCGCTTCTCTTGGTTCTCTCTCACTCCAGGATTTCCTGGTTCTTAAAGAAGCCGGCCTTCAGAGATATCACCACAATCTGGAGTCCAGCCCTGACTTTTTCCCTAATATCTGCACTACTCATACCTTTGAGGAGAGGCTATCCACCGTCAAAGCCGCCAAAAAGGCCGGGCTGGAAGTGTGTTCAGGGGGGATATTTGGCTTAGGGGAAAGCCTGGCCCAGCGGATCAGGCTGGCTTTTCTGTTAAAGGAACTGAAGGTTGATTCTGTGCCCTTGAATTTCCTCCATCCTATTCCAGGCACCCCGGTGGAGCATCTCCCGCCTCTTAAGCCTCTGGAAATCCTGAAGACTATTGCCCTCTTTCGATTTATCCTTCCCACCAAAGACATTAAAGTTTGTGGGGGCAGAGAGCACAACCTCCGCAGTCTTCAAGCCTTTATCTTTATGGCCGGAGCAAACGGGATGCTCATTGGAGACTATTTGACCACCCGAGGGCAGGACCCACGCCTTGATCTTGAAATGATAGAAGACCTGGGCCTTAAGGTGTAATCAGCCGTGAAGAATGAATTTTTGTAACCGTTCAGCCACAAAGCCACTAAGCCACGAAGAGAATGATAGAATAGCACACGGATGACACAGATTTTGGCGGATTCTCACGGATTTTTTCTAATAAATTTTTATCCGTGTCAATCCGTC
>JBFMHI010000060.1 GCA_040753085.1 bacterium
GAAAGGGTTGAATTCTATGTGATGGATAATATTCGACCCTTGCAGGGTCGAGCGTTGCGATTTGTTTCCGTAGATTGCATCTACGGCTATTTAAAATTCGACGCTTTCAGCGTCAGTAGTCTACAACACCTAACCGTACAGGTTGAAAAAAATCAGTGTTTCATTCGTGTGAATCCGTGCTGAATAGTTACTCGAGGGATAAAATTTCGAAGGGTGGAGGGCCGCAGGATGGACAGGAGCGTCGTCGGGGTTTGATTAATCAAGCCCCTACGATACATCCGGTTAGGAAGTTCAGACCTCAGGAGTCTGACAGACTCCTGAGGTCTAAGTCCCTGACACGCCACGGAAGTTGTAGGGGCACGTGGCAACGTGCCCCTACAGTGTTCCCCTCTCTCACCGCATTAAGGTCACCGGAGGTATCGGTGACCCAATTCCTATGGTGTGCATCAGTATACCATTACCTGTATTCGTACAAAAATATAGCGTCCCACTCATTGAATCACCCACATAACCAAGCCCCCACTGGGCTGCACTTGGTATGATTGGATTGACCTGGTCCCCTATATTTTCTGGCGGCCCCCAGGGGGCATTGGTGCTGGCCCTGGTAGTCACCCAAATTTTGAATCCATTTTCTCTATTAGACATAAAGAACATCATCAGTCCATCACAAGAGACAGCCGGGTTTTCAGTGTATTGTTCATTAATGGAGTAGCCGAGCGAACCATTAATCAGCCCATCATCCAGCCAATCATTATACTCGTCTAAATTCATCGGACAGGGTCCACCAGGTATGGGTGAACCAAAGGGCTCGTTGAGGGAGTTCCTCTTGGCAATCCAGATGGCTCTAATCCCCCTTCGCTCAGTAGAGATATAAAGCGTTAATCCATCAGCTGATATGGCTGGATCGCCATCTATCTTATTGGAATTCAAGTTTTCACCACCCAGATTTTTATTGTAGTCATCTATATTCATTGCCTCTCCCCAGAGATCAGAACCTGATTCTCGGGTAGATATCCAGATATCCATAATTCCACTTCGGGTGTCTTCCCAGACAAGGATATCTCCATTCCCACTGATAGCCGGAGGATAGTTCTTAGAGCGTGTATTTATCCGCTCGTCTCCGGTCATTCCCGGCACCTGGAAGAGGTTCATATTCTTAGGGGGCACGCTCCAGGGATCATCTTTTGAGGCCCTCATACTAATCCATAGATCAAAGGCTCCCTCACATCCTTCCTTATGATACACCGGGTCAGTAAAGACCATAGTCAGCTCGTCTTCTGTAACGCACACGGTGTTGCCTCTATTATAGTATGATAATTCTTCGATTTCTTGAGGCATTGTCCCCGGAGGGATTAAATCAAACCCAAAGGAGTTTACCTGAAGACTGAGTAAGAAAATCAAGATCAGAGAGAGAATACTACCTTTAGTTTGGATGCTAAACATCTAAGCCACCCCCTTTTTTAATTGGCTTTTTCCAGTGGTTTTTCTACATATTCTTGCACGTATTTGTCTACCTCTTGAGATGAAAAATTCGGCCCCCATCTTTCCTCTACAAGATGGTAGATTTTATCCCTGAATTTCTCTTTTTCTTTGGCCTTTTCGGTCCCATCAATCTTATTTTGAAGGAGTTCTTCTACTTCCTGTCCAATATCGGCTAAACCCTTCTGGAGTTTCTCTTCCGCCTCTTTCTCCTCTTTTATGCTCTGGGCGCCAATAATAGGGATCTCTACATATCTTCTGATTAATCGGTTGACCTCTTCCTTGGAAAGGGGGACATTACTTTCTTCGATAATATTTAGCGCCTTTTGTCTAAGTTGCTTTTCCCGAGTCTCCAGGTAATAATGGCCACACTCTCTTTCTCCCACATCCCTGGCCTCACGACTAATTCTCTCTAATGCCTCTTTTAATAATAAAGCCTCTTTAGAAGATTGAGACTCCAAAGAGGCCATCCCCAGCTTCCTTAACTTTTCAAGATGAACCTCTCTTTTTGTTTGGTTCGATATCTTATTTTCTCCCTGGCTGGGATTATGATTAGAAGCAGCCCTCTGGTCGCAACTAAAGATAAAGATAATGCCTGCCATTACCCATAAATATAGCTTAATACCCTTCAAGATTATTCCCCCCTTTACAATTGACTGATGCGCATAGTGCAGCTTGCCGGGGCATCAACTTTTATGATAGAGACAGCCCCTGTCCCTAAAGGAAAGCCAAAAAAAATCCTATAATTAATAGTCACAATAATAGGATTACCTATGGCTTTTCCGAAAGGAGCCTCGATGGCTATCGGCCCGTGAAGCTCTCCCCTTACGAAAAAGGAGTTAATGAGCGCATCAGCCGCCTCATATATCTTTTCTTTTACTTCATGATTAGTCGCGCCTAATGAGGCAAATTTGGCGCCTTCCCTGGCTGTTTGACTCAAGATAAGATGATTATGATAGATAATTCCCGCCTCAAAGATGCCCACCAAGAGCATAAACAGAATCGGAATCATCACCAACATCTCTACCATTGATTGACCATTTTCTCTCTTCATCTAAAAATCCCCTTCAGTCTTCAGCCTGGCCCTTACTTCAATGAGGATACCATCCTCCTTCAGGCTGTTCCAAGCAAATTGTTTCTGAAATTGGAATCCTGGTCCTTACCAGCTCAGAAAAATAAGGCAGGGCAAAATAGACCTCATAAAAAAGGGTTATTTTTATCCTGTTTTCAGCATAGACATCATTATAGTCATTTCTTCCGCCAGACAAAATAAGTTTTTCATTGGTATCATAGATCTCAATACGAATTTGATCATCGTAGCACCTACCAGCAAGAATTGGGGTATTAATAAGGGACTGGCGGGCTTCAGCGTTGATTCTTTCGATCATCTCCGCCTCTGTAGCGCCTACTGCTCCTTCCCTGGCCGCCGAAGCTATCGCTCGATCTAAAACTAAATAGTTATGAATAACAAAGACCGCCCCAAAAATAAAGATTAAAATTATAAGAAACACCATAAACATTAGGCAGAATTCCACTAAAGAGGCCTGCCCTTTTTCGTTCTTCATCTTCTCATCCTCTTTCTTCACCATGGGTGTGGTCTGGATGATTCTGGTGGCCCGCACGACGAGCCTCCTCTTATGTTTATCCGGGCTGCAGCCGAAGCCGCTATTTGCTCCCTGTGTATACCCAGCAGCTTAGCGAACATCAAAGGCACGGTATCTGTGGCATCCACCTGAACTGTTTCGGCTATTCCATCTGTTCCAGGCACCTTGTCATTTAGTTCGTCAAGAAAGCTCACCGTAACATTATCAGTACTCCCCCAATTTAACCCCATATATTGAATGGCTATGGCTCTGGCATGCTCTTGAGCCTCGGCTTGAGGCTTTAAATCAATAGAGTATTCTTGCTGATAATCTTGACCTCCGGCCAAGGTAGCCGCATCAGTAGACCTTTGTAGCCTCTTTTCCCAGAGATACACGATGCCCACATCGGCGGCCAAAGCGAAAAGAGCAAGTAAGATGAACATAAAGGCGCCCACCATTATCACTATTTGCCCTTTTTCATTATTCTTCATCTCTTCTTCACCCCCCATTTAACATTGGAGTAACTATTCAGCCACGAATAAACACAAATTTACACGAATAATACAAAAAATCTAATTAACCAATCTCTGCCTTGTTTTTATTATACCATATATTTTTGTAGAAATCAATATAAAAAGCCATTTTTTTTATTAATAGCTATAAAAGTATTATAATATTAGGTATTGTTAAGATTTTTAAATGGCGACGAGAAGTAAAGGCATTGCATAGAACGGAACTTCCGCATGGATGCAATGCGTCTTCTTTTCAAAATCGGGGGAAAGTTCCGATAGAAGAATGCTGGAGAGAAGGTAGGTTTGGGGATAGGCACTAAGTAATTGCCTCGACTACTTAACAATATAAGCTATGACATTGGTAGGTGAATTGATTCGTTCCGCATGAACCATATTATCACAGGCGCCATAATAGATGAAATTGTCGGTAGCATAGAGGGAGGCGTGGGTGTCATTAGCCATACTGAACCTTTGGAGCACTTCTCCGGTCTCAGCATCCAATGCCCAAAAATGTCCACCCTGCCCACCCCAGCTGCCGACCCGGCTGCCGTGATAAACCACCCCATGACTGACTACCGGCGAAGATTCAATCCGATAGTCCAGTTTATTCTCCCATTTAAGGGAGGCACTGTTACCACTGGCGCTTTCCTCTAAGGCGATGGCATAGCCGCCACCGTCACCGATGTGAATAACCTTTTGGCCGTCACCGGTTATTTCTACAAAGGGTGAACTGATGAAGTCCAGGTTAGGACTGTGATAGGCGGGGGTTTGGTAGCGCCATTTTTTACTGCCCGTTTCAGCATCAAGGGCGTAGACATAGCAGGAGCCTGCCCCAAAATAGACCTTGCCATCAAAGACCCTGGGACGGCCCCGAATTCGGCCGGGCGTGTCGTAAACCCATTTGAGAGACATTGTTCCATCATCTTCATCCAGATCAAAGGCATACATATTGGTATCATTAGAGCCGACATAGAGAATATTATTGACTATATTGGGCGAAGAAATGATGGCGTCTCCCGTCTGATAGCTATCTATCTTGTGACCGTCGGTGGCATCAAGGGCATATATTTTTTTGTCCACTGAGCCAACATAGTAGACCCCATTATAGACAAAGGGGGATGAACTGATCCAGATATCGGATTCCATCCCTTTACCAATATAATACTGCCAGACAGGCTTACCGGTTTCTGCCTCAAGGGCGTAGGCATAGCCATTGGTTGAGGCGAAATAAACTACACCATTAACTACGGTCGGAGTAGATTGAATACAATGCGGACTTCCGGTATGCCCGTAAGAGGCATAAGTGGTATTATCCCACGTCCATTCTCCATCTACATACCGGCCCCACTTACCATAAACAGTGTTGAACTGCCATATCTTTTCTCCGGTATCCTGATCCAGGGCAAATATATTACCGGCCCAAGATTCATAACCGGCTGTAGCCGCAAAGACCTTGCCGTTAGATATCATCGGCGAGGCATGGACATGTCCCCCCGCATCAAAGACCCAACCGTGGGCCATAACCGGCTTGTAAGCCACGGCATGCGCCCCTATCTGGAAGGCCTCCAGACCAAAGGCGGAAAGAAGACCGCCAAAAATGAGGCTAATATGGTCATCCAATCCTACGGCGAGGCAGCGGTTGCTGGATAAGCCCAAGGCAGCGGTTCTTTCGTCTTCGTATGGAGTAACTATGCTAATCTCATCGGTGGTAAAGCCATTCTTTTGGGCAAACTTTAAAGCCGAAGCTCTGGCTGCCTCAGGATCAGCCGGAAGCTCAAAGGTTCCAGCCAGGGCCGCGGCATCAGCCGCCGTAACCAGATGCCGTCTGGCCATGTATATCCGCCCCACATCAGTAACCAGGGCAACAAGGCCAAGCATGAGGCCGACAAAGAACAGGACCATGATCATCACGGCCCCCGATTGCGGATGGCGCCGATTTCGGATTTCGGATTGCGAATTGCGAATTGCGAATTGCGAATTGCGGATTTTTAAAAGTGATTGTATGGTGTTGTAGCTAAACATTTTTCATCACCTACCTTAATAGATTGCGGATTTCGGATTTCGGATTTCGGATTGAAGATTTTAAATCCGCCATCCGCAATCCCCAATCCGCAATCCCCAATTCGCAATCCCCAATTCGCAATCCCCAATTCGCGATTCGCAATTCGCGATTCGCCATCCCCAATCCGCAATCCCCAATCCGCAATTCGCAATTCGCGATTCGCCATCCGCAATCCCCAATCCGCAATTCGCGATTCGCAATTCGCGATTCGCAATTCGCGATTCGCAATTCGCGATTCGCAATTCGCGATTCGCAATCCGAAATCACAGCGGTTCCCCGATATCACTATCCATTTCCACTGGCATCCTGGCGGAGGCCGGCATGGACAGGACAAGGATGTTCGGAGTCCAGATATAGCCCAGGTTCACGGCGAGCGTATAATCTAAGTCAACCTGAACCTCCTCCCCTACTCGCCTGTCTTCCTCTGCCGGTTCTATGGTGACCCCGCTTTCGTCTATCTCGCAGAAGCCGTTACCGACTTTCCATTTAAGAAGGGCGGTTGAAGCAAGATGTCCCTGGTAGCTTTTTATTAAATCCATAACCTGGTCGTCACTCCCGCCAGCCGCGACAAATCTGGCGGCTTCACTGGCTACATGGGCCAGGACAAGATAATTGTGGCTAAGGAGTAATAACTCGAAAAGGATAATGATAATAAAAAAAAATAGAGGCAGCATGATAGAAAGTTCGATTAAGGATTGACCCTTTCGATTTCGGATTTCGCACCCACTTTGTGGGTACCCGGGATTTCGGATTTTTAAAAGCGTCTGTATAGGGCTGTAGCTAAACATTTCCATCACCTGCCCAAAATTTCGCGACCTGTATGGTTAGAAATTATCAACAATGGGTTGAAATCTTTCCTACGCCCTGTCAGGGCTTGACCTTATGGGATACCATTATTCCGTCGATTAAAATCTACGGCTAAATTCCTTTACGCCTTCGGCGTATAAATAGGAGATATTAATAAAACCTGTTCCCTGATTTTCATCAGGGCAAGTTCTGACAGAACCTGCTTCTGACAGGCTCTGGAGTTCAGGAATCATTATTAAAGCCCGAAGGGCTGTAGTATGTTAGCCGTAGGTTTGAACCTACGGAACATTAGATTGAAAATTAATTAATTAAGCCCCGCAGGGGCGAAGGAGAAAATACAGTTACGAAATTTCTAACTCGAAACTCGAAACTCAGGCATTTACTCATGCCCATTCCCCACATCTCCTAAATAGGTGGCCGTGACATAACAGTCCTGTCCCTGCCCTTCGACTTCCTCAAGAAAGAACTTTGAAAAACCTACAATAGGCACCTCATCCCTTCCCTCGGGCAGATAAGCAATTATGGGAACCGTAACTACCCTGGGAGAGCCGGGCGTATAGGTAGTATAGGTCTCATCTTCGTGCCCAGCGATCCTGTAATTGATCCCTTCATTAGTCGGGCCTGACATATTTCCAGGCTCGGTAGTGACGTCATCACCGATTCGCAACTCACCGTCATAACCGTGCTTCAATTTATCCAAATAATTAGCTCCGCCTGTTCCTCCCAGGGCAAGGGCCTGGTAGTTACCGTGAGACCCACTACCACCACCTACTTTTAATTTGTATTTTGTTCCGACAATGAAGGTGTTGGGTAAATGAGATAAAGGGATGAGATCAGCTTCACCCCAGTCAACATAACCGTCATCATCATCTTCAGTAACCGGACTTTCTATCCTCATCACAGCAGCCGCCGGTAGGTTAAGGTTCCAGCTTGACCCCCAAAAAGGGATATTAAGGACAACTTCATAATCAACTATGGCCTTGACTTCCTGGCCCGTTATTCGTTGAGGAGAACCTGCCGGAGGATCAATGGTAATTCCCTTCACCTGACCACCAAAAAACTTGGTGTATCTTAGTTGCTCCAAATTCTGCTGGATTATTTCCACCGCATGCTCATCTGATCCTCCCCGGGCAGCTACCCTAGCCCCGGCCCGGGCAGCTTCAGCTATCAGATGCCAATTGTGAAAGGCGAACCCGACTTCAATCCCCCCGATCATTAAGAGAAGAATAAAAGGAATAAGCACCACCAGTTCGATTAAATTCTGTCCGCCTTCTCCCTTTGTCTTCATCGCGGATCACTCCTCAATAAAATGGTGGTAACTATTCAGCCACTAAGACACAAAGATTATCGGTTCAATCCGCCATCTAAATGGCCGATGTCCCTTCTTTATTCAAAATAGCTTTTATCTGAAGTTGAAGCTCGACTTCACTTCTGCCCAACAGCCATCCAAACCTGGTCTTTATTCTCTCGGAATAAGTAATAATTAACTCCTTACTCCTTTGATTCACCCTGATCTGATCATCATTTAGATGGATTCCTGCCTCCCTGGCTCTCTGTTTGGTCGCTTCCTTAGCCATCATTGGATGGTTTATCCATTTAACTCCTTCTTTAGCACAAAACTCCAGGATACTCTCCCGTTCTCTTTTGGTCTGATCAAGCCTAACGACATCTATCAATAACCCCAGGATAAGAAATGAAACTAAAAAGCCAATACCGATCAGTCCCTTGTGCTTCACCGAAAACCTCCTTAATTTCGGATTTCGGATGGCGGATTTTTTAGCATTTTGGATGGTAATTTTGCCTTCGCCATCGTCAATCCGCATTCCGCATTCTGCCTTAAAGTAAAGGACATTTTATCCCCTGATACTTACAGACTAATTTGCTTAAGATGTTACAATACCCTGTATTTGAAAGAAGACAAGGACTCCTTACCTCTTCAGGATAATTAGCTCCTTCATCTGAATGAGTCCATTGACCAAAGTATTTCCCAGCTATCATTCGTTCTTCTTCCCTTTTCATTTCTCTTAGGACATCGTGCATGGTTCATTCCCTCTCATATCAGGTGGATAGACTGAAGGCTGACGGCTATCCACCTTACGTTAATTATAAAAACAAGGCCCCTCCTAAAAATAAGGAAGGGCCAATCGTGAGGATAATCAGTATTCTTTGCTCCTTTGAAAAACCTGCTTTTTTACTCCGTCTACATCGCGTCATTTATCGCATCCTGACCTGCTTGCAGTCTGTTAGTAACCGTGTCGCTGAACAAGTCTCTAATCTGCGGGCCCAAGGCAATAAAAACGGCGACCACGATAACCGCAATAAGCCCGATGATCAACCCGTATTCAACCATGCCCTGTCCTTCTTCATCACGCATAAAACCTTTAAATAGCTTCATCATCCTTATTCACCTCCTTTCCTTAAAATTAAAGCCTATTTTGATATTCCTCCTCATCAAGGCACTCAAAATAGGCTTCCGTTTCCACAGATCAAGCAATATGTTTGGTTCGACAACGGCCTGGGAACATGTGATCCCTCAGGGTATTTATCTTGAGTAAAAAAGCTGCTTCTCCACTTTCAAGATAGAATATCCTGAACAATCCTCATCTCAACTCTGATGTTACTCTGCGCGCTGTTATCCTCTCCTCAAAACTGTGGGAAGTACTACCAACGTAGCATACCACTTGCTCTGGAAAACTCTTCGGTAGCCGGCTGTCTCCAGAAGGCAGACCCTCTTCTTCGACCCTATAGCTTTGCGTGTTCTTTCGAACGTGCCTTTTCGGAGTTCTCCGCTCTATTATCCTCATCTTAATTATAACACATGAATGTTGCCTTGTCAAGTCTTTTTATTCGTTTTTTGGATATTTTTTACTAAAAAGTTATTTTATTTGTAATAGCGACTGATTATTGGCTTCGATCTTATTTACATCGCATTATTTATGGCGTCCTGACCTTCTCCCGCCCTGTTAGTAACCGCATCACTGATCCAGGGTCTAATCTGAGGGCTCAGGGTAATAAAGGCAATTACCACGATAACCGCAATAAGCCCGATGATCAACCCATATTCACTCATACTTTGTCCTTCTTCATCACATATAAAACTTTTAAATATATTCATCATCATTATTAACCCCCTTTTCTTAAAATTCTTGGTGGCCTACTTACGGTGAACAGCAGGTAGAATGAGTCATTCCGAAAGGGGCCAGACGCGATCGGTAAGGCCAGCAACCATCCTTTGAGCACGGATGCTACTTTTTATATTACATTTAGGCAATAAGTTTTGCCAACGGTATTTCGCGGGTAATCTCCCATTACCTATATTATAACATATTAGGCTTACTCCCGTCAAGTGCATATAGTAGATTAAATTTTAGGCGATGTTCACGGCTACCGATTCCTTATCTCTCTGCCTCAATGGCCAAGCCGACATTATGTGACTTCCAGCATCCTATTAAGGCAATTCGCGATTCGCAATTCGCAATTCGCGATTCGCAAGCCGACATTATGTGACTTCCAGCATCCTATTAAGGGCTTTTTGGGCCGGCCGGCGTATTTCATTAGAGATGACAACCTGGCATTCCATAGCCTCCAGGGAATGGGCCACCCTTTCTAAGGTGGTTAGCTTCATATTAGGACAGATCATATTCTCACTGGCCGGATAGAATTTCTTATCCGGGTTCTCTTTGGCCAGACGATAGATGAGGCCAGTTTCAGTCCCAATAATAAACTCTTTGGCTGAGCTTTGTTTAGCATAGGCCACCATGCCATTTGTGCTCAGGGCTTGATTGGCTAATTCAATCACCTCAAAGAGACATTCTGGATGGACCAGAACTTCAGCCTCAGGATGTTTCTTTAATTGATCTTTTACATCCTCCACGCTAAGTTTGATATGGGTGGGACAAAAACCATCCCAGGAACAGATATTTTTACCTGTTTGGTGAGCGGCGTATTTACCTAAATGTTTGTCAGGTATAAATAGTATCTCTTCATCTCCGAGAGAAGCCACTACCTTGACGACATTGGCTGAAGTGCAGCATATATCGGCCTCGGCCTTGACTTCGGCTGAGGTGTTGACATAACAAACAGTGGTAGCGCCGGGATGTTGGCGTTTCATTTCAATAACACCCTGTCTGCTTACGGCTTGCACCATAGGGCAAGTAGCCTCCTTAGCCGGCAGCAATACCTTCTTTTGGGGTGAAATAATCGCCGCTGTCTCAGCCATAAAACGAACCCCGCAAAAAACAACCACATCGGCCTCGGTTTTGGCTGCCTTTCGGGAAAGGTCCAATGAATCCCCCACAAAATCAGCTATGTCCTGAATCTCCGGACGCTGATAGTTATGGGCCAAGATAATGGCATTCCTGGCCCTTCTCCATTGGTTAATCTTTTCGATGTAATAAGCCTCGTCTCTGAACTCATTTATCAATTGTCTTTCCTCCTTTCACCCCTTCTCCCTTGTCCCACCTTAGGCAAATGCCCCTTTGACCTTATCAAAAAATTTCTTTTCCCACTTTATATCTTCTCCCCCAGCCTGGGCGAATTGATATAAGAGCTCCTTTTGTTGGTCATTAAGTCTGGTCGGGGTCTGAAGGATAACCCGGACATGCTGATCTCCTTGACCATAGCCTCGAAGGTCGGGCATCCCTTTGCCTTTAAGTCTGAATATCTTATGGGTCTGGGTGCCGTGGGGGATAGTCATTTTGACCTTTTTACCATCCAGGGTGGGAACTTTAATCTCGGCGCCTAAGGCCGCCTGACTGAAGGTAAGGGGGACTTCGCAAAGGAGGTCATTTCCCTCTCGCTGGAAGACCTTATGGGGCTTAACATAAATAACCACATACAAATCTCCTGGCGGCCCGCCTCTGATTCCCCCTTCTCCTTTGCCGGCTAAACGGAGGCGAGAACCCGTATCTACTCCAGGGGGTATTTTGGCGGTTAAGTGTTCGGAACGTCTGAGCCTGCCTTGCCCCCCACAAGTAGGGCAAAGGGCTTCAATAATAGTGCCTTCACCCCTGCAGCGGCTACAAGTTTGGGCCATAGTGAAAAATCCCCGTTGAAACCTGGTCTGTCCTTGACCTTGACACTCGGGACAGGTCTTTCTATTAGTGCCTGGTTTAGCCCCGCTGCCCTTACAGGTGTCACAGGTTTCAAAGCGGGGGATATTGATCTTTTTCTCTGCCCCTGAAAAGGCTTCCTCAAGGCTAATCTCCAGATCGTAGCGCAGGTCCGCCCCTCTTTCAGCCCTGGTTCGGCTTGGCCGCCTTGTCCCAAAGAAATCACCGAAGATACTGCCTTCAAAGAAATCTCCAATGATGTCCTCTATATCCCTGGCGTGGGTAAAGTCTGACCAGGTAAATCCGCCTGCTCCAAAGGCATCGGATATCCCTGCATGCCCGAAGCGGTCGTACTTGCTTCGCTTATCCTTATCACTCAGTATCTCATAAGCCTCGGCGGCCTCTTTGAATTTTTCTTCGGCGTCGGCTTTATTCTCCGGGTTGGCATCAGGGTGATACTTTTTGGCCAACCGCCGATAGGCCTTCTTAATCTCGTCAGGCGAGGCATCCCTGGCCACGCCCAGGGTCTCATAATAATCTCTCTTAGCCACTAAGTTCCTCCATCAATCAGTTTCGAGCTTAGGGTTTTGGGTTTTGGGTTTCGAGTCGTAGATGTCCCCTCGTTCCAAAAGTTTCAAACCCCTACGGTTTGTTCAAGCACCTCTGTTGCCCACGCACCTATATCTTTCCCGGCCTTTTCAGCAGCAAGAATGAGCTTGCGATATCGTTTAGGGGAAAGGTGTATTGTGAACCGACCGGAAAAGGGCTGATTTGGCTCTTCTCCACGTTCGGCGCAGAAAGCTAGATAATCATCCACAGAGTCTTCGAAAGCTTGCCGGAGTTCACCTACCGACTTTCCCTGAAATGCAATCACATCCCGGATGTTAATCACTTCCCCATAAAAAATATTGGCCTCATTATCAAAATCAACCCTGCCCAGATAACCTTTGTATTTCATCATGGCTCCACTCCTACTTCTGTTGAAAATCGACTATCTTGACAAGGCTGTAGGGGCACGTTGCAACGTGCCCCTACAGTAAGGGCGATTCGCGAATCGTCCTTGCAAAAGGAGGAGGTAGGGGCGAATAATTTTATTCGCCCCTACTAAAGAGACTCTACCCATAAATACTAACGTGATAAGGCACTACTCTTCCTTAAACTCCGCATCAACCACATCTTCATGAGGCCTTGGCCCTTCTTTTCCACCCGGGGGTGGTCCTTCAGTTGGTCCGCCCGGGCCTGGGCCGGCTCCGGCCTCAGCCTGTTGGGCCTGCTGTTGTTTAGCTGCTTCGGCATACATGGCTTCAGCCAACTTATGAGCGGCTTGAGTCAGATTTTCTTGAGCCTTTTTGATCGCCTCGGCATCAGAACCTTCCGCCGCCTTTTCCAGACCCCTAATCGCTTCTTCAATTTGTTGTTTCTTATCAGGGCCGATCTTGTCTCCATGTTCCTTCAGGTTCTTTTCAGTAGAGTAAACGAGGGCATCGGCCTGATTCTTAAGCTCAGCCAATTCTCTCTTTTTCCGATCTTCCTCAGCGTGCGATTCAGCCTCATGCACCATCTTTTCCACTTCTTGTTTGGATAATCCAGAGGAAGATTCAATTCGGATGGTCTGCTCTTGACGGGTGCCTAAGTCTTTGGCGCTGACATTGACAATCCCATTGGCATCGATGTCAAAGGTGACCTCAATCTGAGGCATCCCTCTCGGGGCCGGCGGAATGCCCACCAGGTCAAAACGGCCCAAAGTCTTCATCCCAGCATCGGTTACTATAGCCCGCTCCCCTTGAAGCACATGGATAGAGACAGCCGGCTGATTATCTGCCGCCGTAGAGAATATCTGGCTCTTTTTGGTGGGGATGGTGGTATTTCGTTCGATCAATTTAGTAAAGATACCACCCAGGGTTTCAATCCCAAGTGAAAGCGGGGTAACATCGAGCAAGAGGACATCCTTTACTTCACCTTTTAACACCCCGGCCTGAATAGCCGCCCCAACAGCCACTACCTCGTCCGGGTTGACCCCCTTATGAGGCTCTTTACCAAAGAGCTCTTTGACTAACTCCTGAACCTTGGGCATCCTGGTTTGACCCCCCACCAGAACGACTTCATCTATATCCTTAGTGCTGATACCGGCATCAGAAATGGCCTGCTGACAGGGTCCCTTGGTGCGCTCGATTAAGTCAGCCACTAATTGTTCCAGTTTGGCCCTGGTAAGGGGGATGTTCAGATGTTTTGGCCCGGAGGCATCAGCCGTGATAAAGGGGAGGTTGATTTCAGTGCTGACTACGGTGGAAAGCTCACACTTGGCCTTTTCAGCCGCCTCTTTAAGTCTCTGCAAGGCCATATTGTCCTGCCTGAGATCAATCCCCTGCTCCGCCTTGAAGGTATCGGCTAAATAATCAATGATTCTCTGATCAAAATCATCCCCACCCAGGTGAGTATCTCCATTGGTTGATTTGACCTCAAATACCCCCTCGCCAATCTCTAAGATAGAAATATCAAAGGTTCCCCCGCCCAGGTCATAGACCGCTATCTGCTCGTCCTTCTTTTTATCTAAACCATAAGCCAGAGAGGCGGCGGTGGGCTCATTGATGATCCTCAAGACCTCAAGTCCGGCGATCTTACCG
This sequence comes from bacterium, assembly GCA_040753085.1. Taxonomy (NCBI): domain Bacteria; species bacterium. Next base: position 14,119 of record JBFMHI010000060.1, read on the forward strand.
GCATCTTTAGTCGCCTGCCGCTGTGAATCATTGAAGTAGGCCGGAACAGTAATCACCGCCTGCGTTATCTTCTCTCCCAGATAGCCTTCGGCATCTTCTTTCATTTTACGCAGCACCATCGCCGAAATCTCAGGCGGAGAATATTCCCTGCCCTGACTAATCACCCGCACATCCCCATTAGGGGCCTCCCTAAGGGTAAAGGGAGTTTCTTTATCTTCCTGTCTCACCTCGGAAAGTTTCCTCCCCATAAACCGCTTAATAGAGTAAATAGTGTTAGTCGGGTTGGTAATCGCCTGTCTTTTGGCCACCTGTCCCACCAGTCTCTCGCCGGTCTTAGTGTAAGCCACTACCGAGGGTGTCGTCCGATTTCCCTCAGCGTTGGCAATAACGATCGGCTCACCTGCCTCCATCACGGCCATACAAGAATTGGTTGTTCCTAAGTCGATCCCAATTACTTTAGCCATCTTTTGCTACCTCCTTCTTCAAATCTCAGATTGTATGTTTCGTAGTATCTACTCAAAATCAAGTTAAAAAAGTAAGCTCATTACAGATTATAGTGCTATGGGTTAAGTTTCATCTCCTTTTGTCCTGACAGCGTCGGCATAAGAGCTTCCCCTCCCTTGATGGGAGGGGT
>JBFMHI010000061.1 GCA_040753085.1 bacterium
CCATGTCCGTTCTGTAGACGGACAACCACAAGGGTTGTCCCTACAGCCTAAGGACAGACCCGAATCACGGACACGGCTCACGGATTTTCCGTGTTTCATCTGTGTGCATCTGTGGCTGAACGGTTACTAAATTTTTATCCGTGTCAATCCGTCTCATCCGTGTAATCCGTGTGCTATTATTGGTAATCTTTGTGTCTTTGTGCCTTAAGGGCTGAATAGTTACAAAAATTCCCCCTCAACTTTCATTACCCCCCTGAACGGTTACCTATTTTTTAATTCGCAATTCGCAATCCGCGATTCGCGATTTAAGTTATAAATGGCCGAAATGATGATCAAGACCGTGGCTTTTGTTCTATTGACATCATCGACTAAATGTTTTGAGTGTGGCTAAGATCTCGCTCCACTGGTGGAATGAACTTCCCGCCGGTTCAAAACCAGCGGGAAGTTTACCAGAACTGCTTGATCTATCTGTGCTCCCACGAATCTTAGCCACACTCTAATGATTTGGTTACAGCTTTACCGCGCTATGTCTTTCAATCAAGGGTTGTCACGTCTTGGGCCTGAGGACCTTTCGGTCCCGCGGCAACCGTAAATTCTACCCGCTGACCTTCTTCCAGAGAACGATAGCCCTGGGTTGCAATGGCACTATAATGCACGAAAACATCTTCCCCTTTATCGCGCTCGATAAAGCCATAGCCTTTAGAGGTGTTGAACCATTTAACAACACCGGTTTCACGCTCTGCCATGATTAATACTCCTCCTTTCTGATTCAATTAGGGCAGGGCGCTCCAAACCAGCTTCTTAAAGAGCTCTTTGTTAGTTTTGAAACACAATCAGTATTTACAACTTACAAAGGTGTTGCTACGGATTAGAACGACTGCCAACAACTTTAGGGGCTATCTTATCATAGTTTTATATTATTGTCAAGTCCTTCTCTGTGTCCCCTTATTCTAAAATCTGTGAAAATCTGGGTAATCTGTGGATTTTTTTATAGCTAAGCCCCGCCTCCGACATATAGCTGCTCCTAAGATGTGAAGACTGCTGTAGTTCTGTGTCTCGGCGGCTGAGGAGTTACAAATTTTTTTAAGAAGAAATAAGTTTTAACTTGATTTTTATGGGAAAATCTGGTATGATAAAATGCTGTTGGTGAGAAGTATGCTCTAAATAAATCATCGTAAAAAGCCGAAAAAAATAATAGGAGGTGGTAGTCAGTAACTGCTCCTTACTGACTACTGTCTACTGACTATCGTCTAAAGGACTATGCTATGTTTAGACACCTCACCTTATGGATCTTATGTCTTGTCTTTGTTCCGACTCTAACCTGGGCCAAACCTAAACTTACCGACATTCGTTATTGGAGCGCCCCCGATCATACCCGGGTTGTCCTCGATCTTACCCAGCCGGTTCAATATTCTATCCTGAAGCCTGCCCCCCAATTGATCATTGACCTGGCTGAGATCGAGATGGAGATTGAAGAAAAAAGATGGCTAATAGAAGATGGAAGAGTAGAAGAGGTAAAACTCTCAAAAACTAAAAGTGGTAGAGTGAGGGTGAAGCTCGAGTTAATGAAAGAGACCAGCTTCCGTCTTTTTGCCCTCCCACCCTACGCTGAAAAACCAAATCGGCTGGTTATTGATTGTTTCAAGCTTGAAACGAGCGAGAAGCCTCCGCCTATCTTATCTGATGGTAAGAAGGGAATGAAGACTATCGTTATTGATCCTGGACACGGTGGAGAGGATCCCGGAGCCATAGGCAGGAAGAACTATCTGAAAGAAAAAGAGGTCGTTCTGGATATAGCCCAAAAACTTAAATCAAGACTTGACCGGATACCTAATTTAAAAGTCTATTTGACCCGAAAGGGAGACTACTTTCTTCCCTTAAGAAAAAGAATCCAGGCAGCCAGAGAGGTGGAGGCAGACTTATTTGTCAGTATCCATACCAATGCCAACCCTTCCACCAGATGTAACGGCAGTTGTGTTTACATCCTATCTCTGAAAGGGGCCTCAGATGAGTCTTCAGAACTTTTGGCCGAATACGAAAACGCGGCCGATTTAGTCGGGGGGCATGTGGTAGAAGAGGAAAACGATATGTTAACCAAGATCCTCCTCGATCTGGCCCAGACTAATACGATGAACGAAAGCACTATTGCCGCCAAAATAGTGAGCGACTATATAGGAACTATTGGCAAGACGAAAAATATGGGGGTAAAAAGGGCTAATTTCGTGGTGCTAAGATCAGTGGATATCCCTTCTATCCTGGTTGAGACGGCCTTTATCTCTAATCATGAGGAAGAAAGACTGCTGGGCACTGATGGATTTCGCTCCCAACTGGCCGAAGTTATGGCCAGGGGAATTAGTGAATATCTTGGGGTGGTTCCCCAAATTCATGTGGTCAAATCAGGAGAGAATTTGGAACAAATAGCCAGAAACTATGGGGTTTCACTCCAAAACATTCAAAGAGAAAATCAGCTTGAAGATTTAAACTGTCTTTCGGTGGGGCAGAAACTTCGGATCCCGATAGAATAATACATGCGGTGGGAGGCCCCGCGATGGTTTAATATGCCCAAACGATAACCGTTCACCTCACCACGGAGACACAGAGACACTGAGAAAAATCTAAAATCATTGTAACCGTTCAGCCACTAAGCCACGAAGAGAATGATAGAATAGCACACGGATGACACAGATTTTGGCGGATTCTCACGGATTTTTTCTAATAAATTTTTATCCGTGTCAATCCGTCTCATCCGTGTAATCTGTGTGCTATTATTGGTAATCTTTGTGTCTTTATGCCTTAAAAGCTGAATAGTTACAAAAATTTCCCCTCAACTTTCATTACCTCCTGAACGGTTACAAATCATTCTCCGTGTCTCTGTGGTGAACGATTACAACGGGAGGTTAAATAGTGCGTTTTATTATTATGTTGGAACAAACTGAGGCGGGTTTTTCGGTCCAGGTGCCTGACTTAGCTATAGTTACATATGGAAAAAATATTGCGGATGCTAAACTTGCGGCCATCGAAGCCATAAAAATAAACCTGGACGCCTATCAAGAGGCAGGGAAGGAGGTTCCTGAGAGGAGATCAATGTTAACCCATTTAGGTAACCCAGATTTTGCCGACTTATTATTTACCTATGTAGATGTATATCTGAGTCGGCCCGAAGAGAAATTAGCGGCTTAAGTAGATACGAAGGCGTAAGATCTTACAATAAAATGAGCGATGGTGAACCGTTTCATGGTTCTTACTGCTATAAATAAGGGGAGGGACAGATGAATCGTCAAAAACAGGGTAAACTCGAAACCCGAAACTCGAAACCAAAAACTGATTCATTCCGGATGAATGGCCGGAAATGGCGGAAGCTAATTCTTTTGTTTATCGTCTCTTTGTCATTACTTTCCGCCCGGCTAACCATACCAGATGAAAAGGGGGAATATTCCTTCTTGTGGCTGCAAGAGAAACTCAGTAAACTCTCTTTCTTGCATCTTACTTTTGACCCGGATGCCCACCTTTACACCCTTCCCCTGGACGATGGGCAGAAAGCCATCGCCACTATTCAACCGGATCTGCAGAGGCAAGCTGAACATGCCTTGAATCTCTACAATATCAAGTATGGTTCTATAGTTATCCTTAATCCAGAGACGGGCGCTGTCCTGGCTATGGCCAGCTATAGAGAAGGAAACCATGCCTGCTCTCTGGATAATGACAGGTGCAATTTAGCCAACAGTCTGGCCTTGAGGTCCAGACATCCGGCGGCTTCGATTTTCAAAGTGATTACAGCCGCGGCTGCCCTGGAAGAAGGGGTGGCCGGACCTGAATCGCCGTTCTACTGTAGAGGAAGTTTGATTGATCGGAACCACGGATGTTTACTAAGCGATCCTAAATATGTCAGACACGGGGAGATTGATCTCTCTTTAGCCCTGGCCAAATCCTGTAATGTTACCTTTGGTAAGGTAGCGGCTCTTTTAGGCCCATCCAGCCTTAAGGAATATACCCGGAAATTTGGCTTTGATGAGCCTCTCGAATTTGACCTTTCTGTAGAGTCCAGTAGGGCGACTATTCCTTATAATCTCAAGGGCCTGGCCAGGGCCGGCGCAGGCTTTGGTGAGGTAATGCTTAGTCCTCTACAGGGCGCTCTAATAGCGGCGACGGTGGCTAATTATGGCCAAATGGTCAGACCTTGCCTTTTTGCTGAAGTGAGAGATAATACCGGCAAGCTGCTCTTTCAGCATCAGCCCCAGGTAATGAGGAGGCCGATCAAGGTTGAAACAGCTTTTCATCTCAGCCGGATGATGCAAAAAACCGTCACCGAAGGCACGGCCCGGCGAAGCTTCTATAGACACGGCCAGCCTGTTCTTCCGGTAGAGGCGGCCGGAAAAACAGGGACCCTTACCGGCGGCAATCCCCGTGGGATTTGCACCTGGTTTATTGGCTATGCTCCGGTTATTAACCCCCAGGTGGCTATCTCAGTTATGGTGGTCAATCATTCTAATAATGGCACCAAGGCAACCAGGATAGCCAGCCGGGTGTTAGCTTCTTATTTTAAGGTAGATACCATCCCCGAAAAAATATATGTCAAGACCACCCCAGAAAAGAGATACCATGTGGTTAGAAGAGGCGAAACCCTCTGGAAGATCGCCGGAAAATACGGGGTGTCCCTCAAAACCTTGAAAGGGGCTAATCGTCTCCGGTCAAACTCTCTTCGAGCCGGCCAGAAGCTGGTTATACCCGGAGCAGCGGGGCATTCGATTGCCTCGACGGCCGGCAGCCCCGAGCCTGAAGTGGCCCCTTCCTCGTCCGGGTATGACTCAGTCTCCTCTTCTCCGCCTGCTGTCCGGCAAAAAGTAGCGGCTTCTTCCTCCCAGGCTCCCCTTCAGAGCGCTTCTACTCATGTGGTTAAGCGGGGCGAAAGTCTTTGGGAGATCGCTAAAAAATATGGAGTTTCCTGGAAGGCCCTGAAGCACGCCAATAATCTCTGTTCAAATCGCCTTCGAGCCGGGCAGAAATTAACTATCCCCAACTCCAACCCTTCTATTTCGAGCTACCATATAGTTGAACGCGGCCAAAGCCTCTGGGAGATTGCCAATAAATATGGGGTCTCTGTGAAAACCTTGAAGCAGGCCAACTACCTTCGTTCCAATCGCCTTCGAGTGGGGCAGAAATTAACTATCCCCGACTCAAGCGCTTCTATCCCCGGCTACCACAATGGCGAAAGCCTCTAACACCCTTCAGCCTTCAGTCTAAACAACTTGAGGAGTTACTATCCAGTCTATACTTTTGCACTTTTTGTCATTCCTGCGCAAGCAGGAATCCAGAAGTCTTGATATTACTGGATTCCCGCTTTCGCGGGAATGGCGAGAGGTTATTGTAATGTATTTGTATTTCAAGTAGTTACAAAAAAGTGCAAAAGTATAGTGAAACATGACAAGGCCTGTTCTGAGTTTGTCGAAAGACCAGTATGAATTAGAAATGTGATTGAATTTTGTAATAATCTCCTGATGACCATCCATTGTTAACCAAAAAATCCTTCCGTGTATTCCTCAATAAAAGAGAATAATGCCTGGCAGCGGCCAAGTTCAACCCCGAATTCAAATCGATGCTCCGCTCCGATCGATTTGAATTCCTTGGTCGTTAGGCCGCCTTTGCCCGGATTAGTTTTCATTCAAATAAATCAGAATGTGTCCCTGTGCGCTCAAAGATGATCTTGTTGCCGGCCAATTTGTAAATCAGTAGCCAGTCTGGCTCCAGGTGACACTCTCGTCGGCCTTTGTAGTTTCCAATCAAGGTGTGGTCTTGATATCGTTCAGCTAATTGTTCTTCCGCTATCAGGCTCGATAGGACGGACTTGAGTTTTTGCAGGTCTTTGCCGCGTTTTTGCATTCGTTTGACATCGCGCTCAAATTGTCGGGCATAGCTCGGTGTGCGCATCACAGTCCCAACTTGTTAAACATGTCTCGCGCATCTTTAGTCCGAACAATCTTGCGCCCCGCGTCGGTGTCTTGAAACGTCTTCACTGTCGTCTCATTGGGTATACGGACTTCAAACGGTAAGCCTTTGTTCAACTTGACTTGCTTGTAAAACAGCGTGATGGCTTCGGTGATGGAAAGTCCCAGTTCTTGGAAGATGTCTTCTACTTCTGCCTTGAGGTGGGGTTCTATTCGCGCTCGTATCATCGCTTCTTTTGCCATATCAACCTCCTGGCGGATAATTGTATCACATCTGGGGCACAGGTTCAAACTGCCTCTTGGCGTGCGGGGGGCGGGCCTAACGGCTTGCGCTTCAGCCGCACCCACCCGCCATTGCGGGCAAGACCCACCTGAAAAACTGACACCGTTGCGGGCAGGGCACGATAGTTTAAAGCGCAAGGATGGGCATCGGCTGCAAGCGCGTGTTAGGCCACGTTCTGAGACTACGCCAATGATTGGAGCACTTCCAAGCGGGCGAGATCGATGACCGCACCAATTTTGGTCAGGAAATCCATGCCCACAATGCCATCAATCTCAAAACCGTAATCCATGGCACCGACTTCTATTTCGAAATTACTGACCCGAAGCTCGCCCAAGGCAAGCTGATCAACCATTTTTGTGAAGACAAACTCAGCGCCGCCGATGCCGCGGATACGATGCACCAGATCATCTGGCTCATATTGAAGGCCGATATCCAATAGCCGGTCGGTTGAAAAGATGCTCCCTGCCGAACCAGTATCCAACAAGACACTCTGGAGCTGTACTTGCCGGCCATGATACCCAATGCTGGCGGTGATGTACGGTAAACCGTCTCGGAGTTGAATCCTCATCGAATTCTCCGGATACCCAGCCAATGCCGCTCAACCACGTCGAGTACCTCCCGGCTTGTGTGAAAGACGTATAACTCTCGTTCGGGCGCTTCACGGTGAAGCTGAGAGTAATTCTGCAAGGCCGTTACTGAGTCGGGAAATGTCCCCAGAATGGCCAATTCATCCAGGATGCGCTTGTCGCCTTCCGAATGGGCTTTGAGGGATTCAAGCAGGAGCCATTGGTTTGGATAGTGCGTTCGGATAGCTTGCCACTGCATAGCGATTACTCCTTGACAATGATAGATTACCATCTCTCCCGGTCGGCTGCTTGAACATCAAAATTGGGTAGCTTTGAAGTTCAGCGGATCGGGTAGGTCAGGGGCCTTTCAGCCCCATTCCCCCCTAAGAACTGTACATGGAAGTTTCCCCCCATACAGCTCAAGCATCTCAAAGGCGGCCCTTGTGGGACAGCCCGACTGTGATCCTTCACAGCCTTTGCGATACGCATTTGCAGCCTTCTTATTTAAATCAATACCATCTATGATGGGGAGAGTATGACCTAACTTAAAGCCTACCAGCGACCATTCCTCCAGAGTCGACCGCAACTCGTCCTCACATTCGTGAAGGGTTAAGCCAAATGCAATTACTCCTTTGCATGAAGGAATGCGACCTGAAAAAGTTCCATCTTCCAACTTATCGTACTCGGCTTGAGCCATAGCACAATTTACATAATCACTTATTACAAAATGAATAGCCACAAACACCTCTCTATATCTATAGTTTTTATACAGTAATCAATTAGGTCTTACAAGCTCGGTCGCGCCCAACGATATAGGGTAAACGGCGGCGGGGTCTTTTCCCCGCCGTCCGTCTTCACCTGCTGGTTAGGATATTCAGGTATTTAAAAGTTCTTTGCCTTAGAAGGGATTGATAATTGTTAATCCTTTAATTTTTAAGCCGTGCTGCATATCCTCTGAATAAAGGGTATTAACCCCTGCTTCGATAGCAGCGGATACAATAAAACTATCCCAATAAGAGAATGAATAAACCGAACGGAGGTGTGATGCTTCATGGAAAATATCACGATCTATAGGTATAACTTGATAAAGTCTATAAAACTCATCGATTATTTCCATCACCTCTGTTTCTGAGAAGCCAGCCTTCTTGATAAGATTGCAACATACTTCCCCGATAACCTGAGAACTTATGCAACAATCGGTAAATGCAAGATTTCCTGGGCACGTGCTTTCTTGTTCTTGTCATCGTCAAGATATGCGTAAAGGATAACATTCGAATCGAGAAAATATTCAGCGATCATAAATTTCATCTCTTTTTAGAGGTTTGAACGAGGGAACTGTACGGGGAATTAACCTTGAAATATCTCGTTTTTTAGGCTTTTTATCAATCTTCTGATATCTTAATTTGATAAACTGATAAAAATCAATAAGTTCAGTTCTTGCCTCTTTGGGCAATGAAGATAAATCTAACATAGCAGGCATCATCAAATAATCTCCTTATCATTATTGCATAAATCTACCATAATTTAATTAAGTATAACACTTAGATAGGGGGGTGTGTTTAACCGGTAGCCTGGCAACTGGCCCTAAATCCGCCAGACACCAGGCTACCTCAGAACCTTAAACTTGAAACTCGAAACTAACTTATACCGGCACTAACCAGGAATCCTCACTCTCGATTCCATCCGGTTCCCACGTCCAGATGATCTTCTCATAGGTGAAAGAAACATCCTCCATATGCTGAAAGCTCTCCGTGGCCGGATCAAGACAATTAGGCGTCCAGGGCCTCATCGAGACAATGATGGCGTTCTCCAGCTTGATGGTAAAATAGTGTTCTTCCATGCCGGAAGGGTCTATCCGATACCACTTGAGGGTTACGTCGGAGAAACGCTCGCCGGTACACAGGGCCTGATAAAGCTTCGGTGAGGCCTTATCATACATCTTGGTAATAGTGAGGGGCTCGTGGACCCGTTTGCCGGTTGGCAAACCGCTTTGAGGATCGCGCGGAATACGGACCTCATGTTTGAAGGCCTCACAAAGAATGGTGGCCTCCCTTCCTTTTTGCTCACAAGACCCATCGATCTTGCCCTGATTCTTCCCGGTTGGTTCCATATGGAACGGCATTGGCATAGCAACATACCTCCTTTTTTAATTTCGGATTTCGGATTTCGGATTGCGGATTAAAGAAAATCCCGAACCCGGCCTCTGAATCCTGGCGGTCTGGCAGCCTGGGGGTCTGGTATTTGTCAGCCACCAGACCACCAGACACTAATACAAACGCAATAAATATTTTTATAGGTAGGGCAAGGCTTTAGCCTTGCATCAAGCAACCCTAAAGGGTTGCCCTACATTTTATATAATGCGTTTGTATTAATTTACGACTTATCAAGTTTACCCACCAGCGAGAGGGTAAAGAAGGCCCCCATATACTTAAAATGCGGACGGACCTTTAGATCTACCTTATACCAGCCCGGCTCGCCTTCCACATCTTCAACCGTAATCTGGGCCTGCCGTAGTGGACGCCGACTCCGCACACCAGGGGCCGGATTATCCATATCAGCCACATATTGCCTGATCCAGTTGTTCAATTCGCGCTCCAGATCCCCGCGTTCCTTCCAACTGCCGATTTGCTCCCGCTGAAGCACCTTAATGTAATGGGCCAGGCGAGAGATAACAAAGATATACGGTAGCTGGGTGCCCAGTTTGTAGTTGGTTTCCGCCTCTTTCCCCTCTTTGCTCTGACCAAAATACTTGGGTTTTTGAGTCGAATTAGCCGAAAAGAAGGCGGCATTGTCACTTCCTTTACGCATAGCCAGGCCAATAAAGCCCTCTTCAGACAACTCAAACTCCCGGCGTTCAGAGAGAAGGACCTCCGTCGGAATCTTGGTCTCTATTTCGCCCATGGATTCAAACTGATGCAAGGGTAAATCCTCCATTGCCCCACCACTCTGTGGCCCAATGATATTCGGACACCACCGATATTTAGCAAAACTATCGGTCAGGCGAGTGGCAAAGGAATAAGAGCAGTTACCCCACAGATACTTTTCGTGGGCATCAGTAACCGTCTCCTCGTAATTAAAGGCCTTAACCGGATTGCTTTCCGGATGATAAGGCAAGCGAAGTAGAAACCGGGGTAAGGTCAGGCCAACGTATCGGGCGTCTTCCGACTCACGAAATGATCGCCACTTGATATACTGGGGACCCTCAAAGATGGCCTTCAGGTCTTTCAGGTTGGGCAGCTTAAGGAAGTCATCTCCCCCAAAGAATTTTGGTGAAGCCGCCGCAATGAAGGGCGTATGGGCCATGGTCGCTACACTGGCCACATTCTGAAGCAGAGCAATGTCCTGAGGTCTATGCCCGAATTCATAGTTGGCTATCATTGCCCCCACTGGCTCACCACCAAATTGACCATATTCAGCCGTATATATGAGTTTGTAGAGGCCTGATTTGGGAATTTCAGGGGAGTCCTCAAAGTCCGCCAAGAGTTCATCCTTAGAGACATTCAAGAGTTGAATCTTGATATTCTCCCGGAAGTCAGTCCTGTCCACCACTAATTTAAGACCACGCCAGGCTGATTCTAGCTTTTGAACGTCTGGATGATGAAGAATCTCGTCCACCTCCCTACTGAGATTCTTATCAATTTCCGCAATCATCTGGTCAATAAAGCGGGCATCAACCTTTTCCTCTTTTCTGGCCGGCTTGAGAAGCTCAGTAATAAAGGCCTCTACCCCACGACGAGCAATATCATAACCTTCTTCTGTTGGCTTTAGCTTTGTTTCCTGTAATATCTCGTCAAGGAGTGATCTAGCCTCTTCTTCAGTAGTTTCAGCCATCACTTGGGGTTGTTCCTCGACTTCTGGCATTTTTTCACCTCCTTAGAAGATAATTATCAATTAACAATGAACCATTATCAATTAAAAATTGAACGTTGATAATTAATCTCCGGCCTTTTCTTCTCCTACACCCAATTCCTGGAGCAGACGTTCCCGGGCCGTCTCATCGCCAAGTATTTGCTGGATTTTTTTACGAAAGGCAGGGATGTTCCCCAGGGGACCCTTCAGGGCGGTGAGTTCATTCCGAAGCTCAAGCAACTTCTTAAGTTCCGGCACCTGGTTGACCATCGATTCCGGCTCAAAATCCTTAAGCGTATTAAATTTAAGGTTAACCGCCATTTGAGCCCCTGCCTCACCTGAAAGCTGGTCAGCCACACTTATGGTTGTCCCTAGCTCTTGCTTGCGCATCACCTCGTTGAAGTTGTCCTTGTCAATGTTGATTACCTTGCGATTTTCCAAGGGAGTGTCATCAGGACGGAGGGTGTAATCCCCCATCATAACCAACTTGAGCGGCAGCTCAATTTCTTCTTGCGCCCCACCGGTAGCGGGTTTATAGACGATATTCACCCGTTCTCTTGGGGCTACTGATCCTTCTTTAGCCATTTAGCACCTCCTTTCTTCCTGATTTTAGCCCTTAAACTCCAGGGCCGAGACCGCATCTAATCTACATAAGCGAGCATACAACTGGTTCGCCCGTTCGGTAAGCTCTGGTGGGGGTGGACGCTTCTTCGACTCTTCGATCACTTTGTATTGACATTGCAACAAAGAGCGAAGGACCTCGAGAGATAAAGCCGGTTCCCATTCTTCCAAGGAAAAGCGGTTACTCTCTTCGTCCAGGGACTCAAGCTGGGGGATGGCCAGCTGGGGATGTCCCGCTTCCAAACACAATTTGGCCAGGCTCAATCTCCATAAGAATTGGTCCCGTCGAACCGGTAGTTGGGCTAATCCCTTCTGTAACAGGGCCACCGCCTCTCGTAATTTGCCTTCAGAAATAAGGCGCTCAGCTTTCTTTACCGCTTCTTTTAATTGATCTGGCTCTGCCTTACCCTCAGAGGGACTTTCCCCTGCTTTAGCCGGCAATATCTCATTTTTGACCCATAATCTTGTCTGATCGCCGGCCAAGGGGAGGCCATTTTGAAACTGAAGCTCGATTAATCCGGGAAGCCGGGACAGAAAAGACCTTAATTCTTCACAGACTGCCTGTTGTGCCTCCTGGTAGGAAGTGCCCAAGGCGGACATAGCCTGAACCACAAATCGCTGCAAGTCCAGCCATAAAAGGGCTTGAGGAAAACGGGACTCTGCCTCGGCCAGAACAGCCTGGGCATTCCCATTGGCCAGGGCTTGTTCGTATTTCTCAGGCTTCTCAGGGGGAGGAGGAATGAGGGTTCGCCCCTTATTGTTATTGGGGAGAGAATTGATATCCATCCAGGAAACAGCCCGGCTGATCCGGTAAGACAACGGATGGGTGGGATCGGTTTCCCTCAGAAAGGAAGCCGCCCGGCGGATGATACCCTGAGCCTCCTTGATAGCTTTATTGGCTTGCTCCACCGAAGTAATTTCTTCCGGCTTAAAAATAGAGGAGACCGCCCGACGAATTAGGCCTTCTTTGGTCGGAGGTGTCTCGGCCACGGTTTCCGGCGGAGGTTTTGGTTTCTCTTCTTCCCTGGGCGGCGCTAAGGATTCTAAGGTCTTAAGATGCTCCTGAATCGGCCGATGCAACTGGCTAAGCCCTGGCGAATCTTCGGCCAACCTGTCATCTAATAGCTCTGTAATTCTTTTAAGAAGGTTATTACACTTATCGATGGCCTCCCTATCTTTCAGGTCAGGCTTATCCTGGCCCACCTTAGCCCCGACTTTTTCTGACAGCCAGCTAATAGCGGCAATGCGACCCCGTTTTCGTATTAGGGCCGGATAAAGCGTCTCCCAAAAATTTTCGATCAAATCTCGCCAGATGGTCAGCCCCAGGGATAAGCCGGCATAGCCCTGTTGATTAAACAACCCCAGACAAAGATAGCTTAATACCCGTAGATCCTTGGATTTCTTGGTGAGGATGGAGGCGCTTAATCTTACTACTTCATGCCAGTCAACCGGCTCTCTGGCAAGGGAGTCCAGCTTGCGAATCTCTATTTGGAGTTGTTCAAAATCGGGATCTTCAACTCCCAATAGGCTACCGGCCGGACTATCCGGAGTGATGGGCTGAACCCCGGCCTGGGTGAGATCAGAAAAGATATTGTTCACTTATCCATCCCCCAACTATTGGAATAACGCCGTGGGTAAAAAAGGAGAAGAGGTAGAATGTAGTATAATATTAAATCTGTTACCTGTCAAGGAGAATTTAGGTATCTTCTCAATATAATGAAGATTTTCCTTGACAAGCCGGGTAAGACAGGATATACTTTCACCGTGCTTTAAAAGCGGGAGTAACTCAGTTTGGTAGAGTGTCGGCCTTCCAAGCCGATTGTCGCGGGTTCGAGTCCCGTCTCCCGCTCCATCCTGGGAAACTCAAGTTGTCGAACTTCAAGCGGTGGCTTTCCGTTTATTAGAATAAAAGGGGCGGCCTTTTGGGTAACTACCTTCATTTTTGAAAGGTCTTTCAAAAGATAGATTTTCCCCTGCCTTCGTTTTTCAACTATCCTTTTGGCTGATTTAGGGCCAATGCCAGGTACTCTCAAGAGTTCCCCCTCATCTGCTTTATTTATTTCAATAGGGAAATTTTCTGGATGGGCCAAGGCCCAGGCCATCTTGGGATCATATTTTAAGGGTAAATTACCCTCAGGATTGAAGACAATCTCCGAAAGAGAAAAGCCGTAGTATCGGAAGAGGAAATCAACCTGGTAAAGTCTGTGCTCTCGATTAAGTGGGGTGGGCTGATGATTCTCCAGAGGGGTATCTTCTACCGGTTGGAAGGCAGAGAAATATGCCCGGTAAAGATCCACCTCCCGGTAAAGCCAATCAGCCGCCGTCAAAATCTCTTGATCAGACTCATCGGCTGCTCCCACTACAAATTGGGTGGTCTGACTTCTACTTCTAATCGCCCCTGTCTGCATAAGTCCCTTAATCCATTTCATGGGTGTTATGATGTCCCGATAAAAATCTTTTTGAGGGGCAATCTTCTGAAGATGATTTGGTGAGGGGGCCTCCAGGTTTAAGGATACCCTGTCTGCCAGTTCAACTCCCCTCTTCACATAGCTAAAGGCGGCGCCAGGTAATATCTTGAGATGGATGTAACCAGGGAAGTGAAATTTCTCCCTGATGATCTCCACCGCCTTGATCATCTCCTCCATAGTTTGATTGACCCCAGTAGAGACAGCCGAGCTTAAAAATAGCCCATGCACCAGCCTGGCCTGAACCAAATCCATAAATAGCCAGGCCAATTCAACTCCACTGAGCCCAAGTCTGGGGAAATCACGTTGGGTCCTGTGGGCGCAATAATGGCATCCCCTCTGGCAGGCATTGGAAAGCAGAATCTTGAGGATAGGCACCGTTCGTCCGTTGGGTAAGACCGCCGGATAGATCCAGCGATTAAGAGGTGAAGAAGGATCGCGCTTTCTGCCTCCGGCCATACAGGAAGAGAGGCAGACATCGTATTGGGCTGACTCTCCCAGGAGTTCTATCTTTTGTCGGGTATCCATCTTTGTAACCGTTCATCACATGATGCTGAGTGCTCGACGCTCGATCCTCGATGCTGGATGCTCGATCCTTGATGCTGGTAAAGGGTCCGGTATCCAGGATCGAGCATCGAGGATCGAGTTACTACTTCTATTATATTAAACTTTTGCGATTTTGTCAAGGTTGACTTTTAAAAAGCTGAGAAACTAAAAGGTCTTGACCTTCTTTCCGTTTAGTGGTATAATAAGGCATTGTCTCATTTCGGTCAGAAACAGCCCTAAAAAGTGGTAACAGTTTTGGCCGAAGAGACAATACGCCCCTTGTATTTTGAAGGTTGTTTTTTAGACCTTCTGGTGTTACTATACTTTTGCACT
>JBFMHI010000062.1 GCA_040753085.1 bacterium
TTTTACCCAATTTGTGGGTAAGGATAAGCCCATCAAGGGAGGGGAAGCTCTTATGCCGACGCTGTCAGGACAAAAGGAGATGAAACTTAACCCATAGCGCTATAATCTGTAATGAGCTTACTTTTTTAACTTGATTTTGAGTAGATACGTGATTGGTAGCTTGATGCCAGGTAGTCTGGTAACCGCCAGACACCAGACTACCAGACATCCGGTGGCCAGAGGGCTATCCGTAAATGGCCGAAACAATGACCAAGGCCTGGGATAGATTTAGTATACACCCAAATCAATTGAAATGCAAAGGGGAAATTGACGCCAGGCCAAAAAACCGCCATTGTTTCATCCTGCTGGTAAATAACAGGCGATCGCTTTACAGTTTTTCGCAAGATTCGGGCGAAAGAAACCAGGTTTTTTTCGATTGACAAGCTACACTCTATGTGATATACTGATCGCTCTTAGGCTTTGTGAAAACACATGGTAGATGTCGTCTAGTGCCTGGCGGTCTGGTGGTCTAACAAATAGCAGGCTACCAGACACCAAGACACCAGACTAAAGAAAATCTTAGGCAAAAACTTTTCGACCTGTATGGTTAGGTTGTAGACTACTGACGCTGAAAGCGTCAAATTTTAAATAGCCGTAGATGCAAGCTACGGAAGATAAATACACCCGCAACGCTCGACCCTGCAAGGGTCGAATATTATTCATCACATAGAATTCAACCCTTTCAGGGTTGAGCTATGGTAGATGTTTCGTTTCCGCAGGTTTCACCTGTGGTTATGTAAAATTCAAACCTTTCAGGTTTGAGGAGAATTGCTTGTAATTCCTAACCGTACAGGTCGAAATATTGAACGGGGAGAAGGACGGTCAGGTAAATGGAAGTGGCCGAAAATAATGAGTCGGGGGCAAGACATTAAAGGAGGACGACGATGAAACATTCGCTGAAGACAGGATTTAGCTTTGGTTTAACCTCAGGGATAATCACCACGCTGGGACTAATTGTGGGTTTGCATTCCGGCACCCATTCAAAGGCGGTGATTATTGGCGGGATATTGACCATAGCCATAGCCGACGCCTTTTCGGACGCCTTGGGCATTCATATCTCGGAGGAATTTGAGAATAAACACACCGCCCAAGAGATATGGGCCTCAACCATCTCTACTTTTGCCACTAAGTTTATTTTCGCTATGACATTTATTATTCCTGTCCTGTTGCTTCCACTCGCCCCAGCTATTATGGTGAGTATAGCTTGGGGACTATCTCTATTGGGAATTTTTAGTTTCTACATGGCTAAAGGGCAAAAAATACCTCCTTGGATAGTAATCATGGAGCACTTGCTTATCGCCGTAGTAGTCATAGGTATAACCCATTATGTGGGTGATTGGATCGGCTCAATATTTTGTTAGGCACAGTCTTTACTGTCTGTGCGTAATGGTTCATCCCACTCAGGATGCTGTGATGTTCAAAATACAGATTACGGAAAGTGCGTTTGCTGATCTGGCCTATCTGAAGAAGTTCGAGTAAGTCATCATTTTGGACGCCATTGATAGGCAACTGGTCATGGAGCCAGAGTTAATGGAGTTATTGGATCAGCGGTCGGCAGAGGCCAAGACGTACACGTTGGAGCAGGCTAGAGAGAAGTTAGGTTTGCAGTAGCACTTTCTCAGCGCATGAGGACTGCGCCTAACATTGGTTCCAGCCGACACTCACCCTTGCGCTTTAAACTATCGTGTCTTGCCCGTGAAGGCGCCGGTGATTCAGGCGCGTTCTGCCGGTAGCGGCGGGTGGGCGCGGCTGAACCGGACCGTTAACTGGCTCACCTTCTTATCTTCCTTAAACCAATGACAGATACGCCTAACCGTTCAGTCGTCCTTTTTGCCGTAGTGAAGGTAAAGAGATAAGCAGTAAAATGAATAATGCACCGGAAGATTTAAGTTTGATTATCGCCTTTGCCGGCGGATTATTATCTTTTCTTTCCCCCTGTGTTCTGCCGATGATCCCTTCGTATCTGGCCTTTATTACGGGTCTCTCCTTTGAAGACTTGAGCGGCAAAGGAGAGGCCCGGTTAGGAATGAGAAGGCATCTCTTTCTTCATTCCTTCCTGTTTATCATTGGGTTCTCGTCGGTTTTTATTTCTTTAGGCGCTTCAGCTACTTTATTGGGTAACTTTTTGATCGAATACAGGGGCATAATTCAAATGGCCGGCGGGATTTTGATTATCCTTTTCGGCATCCACGTGACCGGAATTATCCAGATCAATTTACTCCAGAGAGAAAAGCGGATACATTTAGGGAATAAACCCATTGGGTATTTGGGCTCTTTTATATTCGGACTGGCCTTTGCCGCCGGATGGACACCCTGTGTTGGGCCTATCCTGGGATCCATCCTTATTTATGCCACCACCTCAGAGAATGTCTATATGGGATTTACCCTCCTGTCGGCCTATTCCTTAGGTTTAGGGCTTCCCTTTCTTCTTGTTGCCCTGGGACTGCCTACTTTTTTGACTCATTTTGGGTGGATTAACCGGCACATGAGGGCCATCTCGATTGGCAGCGGCCTGCTTCTCATCCTGGTGGGGATAATCATATTTACCGATAATCTCGGACTTGTTTCTGGTTATCTCACTGAATTTTTAACCCCGATGGAATGAGGGTGGAAGGAGTTAGGTGCAAGTAGCGTATAGTATTGCCCCGCCACATTGGCGTTATCCGCGAGGATGTTACGATGGCGGATGGCGGGTGGCGGACTGGCAAGTGTTCAGCCACAAAGACATTAAGAGCCTGTCTGAAAAGTTGATGCGTTAATCAGCCCCGTAGGGGCAAAATGTTTATAGTAGCCGTTTTTCTCATAAACCCAAGCTCCGTTAGGAGCGAAATGTTCAAGAAGTAAACTTAGCAAAGCGAACATGTCGCCCCTAACGGGGCTAAAAATAACGGTGGGCGTTCATGTCTATAAACATTACGTCCCTAACGGGACTTTTCAGACAGCCTCTAAGACACAAAGATTAAAGAATTATTTCCCCTTCGTGTCTTCGTGCCTTGGTGGCTGAACGGTTACCTTCTCAAAAACCAGGGTAACGTCCCCCTAAGAAAACTACTGTCTAAAGGGGGCAGGTATTACTATGAGCCGATTATTTCTTATTGATGGGCACGGGATTGCTTATAAGGCCTTTCATGCCTTGCCTCCCCTTTCCAATTCCAGAGGGGAAATGACTAACGCCGCTTATGGTTTTACTACCATGCTCCACAAGCTTATCAAGGAGGAGAAGCCGGACTATCTAGCGGTCGCCTTTGACAGCCCTGGCCCTACCTTTCGTCATCAAGCCTTTCCTTCTTATAAGGCCCATCGACCCTCCATGCCCCCTGAAATGCGGGGTCAGATCAAATTCATCGAAGAGGTAATCAGGGGATTTAATCTCCCCTGTGTCTTGAAGGAAGGTTACGAGGCCGATGACTGTCTGGCTACCCTGGCTAAAAGATATAAAACAGAGGTGGATGAAGTCATTATTGTTACGGCAGATAAAGATATGCTTCAACTGGTAGATGACAAAATAAAGGTGATGGCCCCGAAAAAGGGCGTATCCTCGATTGTTATCTATACCCCGGAGAAGGTTAAAGAGCAGTTTGGTGTTTCCCCTGAACTGATGACTGATTTCCTGGCCCTTACCGGGGATAAGTCGGATAATATCCCCGGCGTGGAAGGGGTTGGCTCTACCACCGCCACAAACCTCATTAATGAAATGGGCCCCCTCGAAGCTATTCTGGGTAGGGTAGATTCGGTTTCTCCTCCCAGGATACGCCAGGCTTTGATTCAGGCCAAGGAGGAAGTGATCTTAAGCAAGGGATTGGTAACCCTTGATTCGCACGTTCCCCTTGACCTTTCCCTATCTGAATGTCGGGTAGGCGAATTTGACCGGCCAAGGCTGGGTGATATCTTTTCCTACCTTGGGTTTAAGAGCCTCTTGAAGGAACTGCATCTGGCAGAAAAGGCCGCCAAGGCAGAATACAGGCTGATTGATTCTTCTGGTCAACTCAATGAACTGATTGATCTAATTACGGCGGCCCAGGAATGTGTCATAGATATCGAAACGACTACTTCTCAGCCGGCTACAGCCGAGCTGGTTGGCTTTGGAATTTCAGTCCAAGCCGCCCAGACATTTTATCTGCCAGTTGGTCATCACTACCAGGGAAGGGGCGAACAACTTGAAGAGGAAGATGTGATTAAGCGACTCCAGCCTATGCTGGAGGATGAGGGGATAAGAAAATACGGACATGATCTCAAGCCAATAGTCTTTTCCCTCCGCCAAAGGGGGATTGAACTCAACGGCCTGGCCTTTGATACCGGGATCGCTTCTTATCTCCTAAATCCATCCGGCAAACACGACTTAGAGACCGCCGCTCTCGACCATCTAGGAAAAGGGATGCCGTCCCTCAAAGAGATACTTGGTTCAGAGTCCAGCCTGGCGGCCATTCCTATTGAAGCGGCCGCTCAATATGCCGCCTTAAGAACCGAGGCCGTGTTCAGGCTTAAAGAAATCCTGGAGCCACAACTGAAAGGGCGTGAACTCTGGCCTCTCTATTCTGAAATCGAGATGCCGCTGGTCAAAGTTTTAGCTGAAATGGAAGAGAATGGGGTCAGACTCGACACAGGGTATCTGGCTCAAATGTCTAAACAGTTGGAAGGCAGGCTGGCCGAGATAGTCGAGAAGATCTTCTCTCTGGCCGGGACTTCTTTTAATATTAACTCACCCAAGCAATTAGCCCATATTCTCTTTGAAAAACTGGGCCTGCCGCCTCTAAAGCGCACCAAGACCGGCTATTCGACTAATGAGGAAGTGCTGCAACTCCTTGCCCTTCAACATGAACTGCCGGCGCATTTATTAGAATATCGTGAATTGACTAAACTTAAGGGCACCTACATTGATGCCCTGCCCAGACTAATCAACCCCAAAACCGGCCGGCTTCATACCTCCTTAAATCAGACCGTAACCGCCACTGGCCGGCTCTCAAGCAGTGAACCCAATCTCCAGAACATACCCATCAAAACAGAGTTGGGACGCCGTATCCGTCATGCCTTTATCCCTCTGGAAGACGGCCATCTTCTTTTAGCCGCGGACTATTCCCAGATTGAGCTGAGGCTCCTGGCCCATATCTCCAAAGATAAGGCCTTAAAACAGGCATTTGCGACCGGTCAGGATATTCATACTCAAACCGCTGCCGAGATTTATGGCATAAGTCCGGACAAGGTTACGCCGGCTATGCGTCGTGAAGCCAAGGTGATAAACTTTGGCGTGATTTACGGGATGAGCAGCTATGGGCTGGCTAAAGAATTGGGGGTTTCTCAGTCTGAAGCGGCTGAGTGGATAGATCGCTACTTTGGCATTTATCAGGGAGTAAAACAATATGTGGACCAGGTAATAACCGAGGCCGAGGAGAAGGGTTATGTGACTACCCTCTGGCAAAGAAGACGGTATTTGCCTGAGCTTAAGAGTAAAAACCGAAACCTTCGGGAATTTGCCCAAAGAACGGCCATCAATACCCCTATCCAGGGTTCGGCCGCGGACTTGATCAAGTTGGCTATGCTGAGGATTTCTCCCCAATTAAAGTCCAGGCAGGCTAAGATGATCCTCCAGGTCCACGATGAGCTTATCTTTGATTTACCCCCGGAAGAGTTAGAGGAAATGAAGAAGCTGGTAAAGGCAGGCATGGAAAAGGTGGCTGATTTATCTGTCCCCATAGAGGTGGAGATTAAAGTAGGTAGGAATTGGGGAGAAATGGAGTAATCCGACTATGCCGCAATTGCGAAAAGATCCGATCATTGGCCGATGGGTAATTATTGCTACGGCCAGAGCCAAACGGCCGCAGGATTTCAATCATTTGTCTGAGGAAAAGCCAGAAATAACGGCCGAAGGCCCTTGTCCCTTTTGCCCTGGCCATGAGCATCTCGATAAAGAGATTATCGCTTATCGAAAGGGAGGCCCGCCCAACAGTCCTAACTGGTGGGTCAGGGTTATTCCGGACAAGTATCCTGTAGTTAAGAGAGAAGGCCCGCTGAATAAATATGGGGAAGGAATGTATGATCGGATGGAAGGGGTAGGCTCCCACGAAATCGTGATCTGCAGCCCCGAACATAATATTACCCTGGCAGAACTCCCTGTTTCCCAATTCAGAGAAATCCTTTGGGCCTACCGGGAACGATTTCTGGCTTTAAAATTAGAGAAATACATTAAACATATCCTGGTAGTGCATAATTACGGCCGGCAGGCAGGAGGATGGATGCGACATCCTCACTCTCAACTGGTAGCCTTACCTGTTATCCCTAAAACCATCAAGGAAGAAACTGAAGGCGCCCGGAGATATTATAAATATAAGGAACGATGCATCTACTGTGATATCATCAGAGAAGAAATGAGGTCTCCCCAGGAGCGGGTAATCTTCAAGGATCATAGTTTTATTGCCCTAACGCCTTTTGCCTCTCGTTCCCCTTTTGAGGTCTGCATCTTACCGAGGAGACACAGCCCTTCCTTTGAGGAAATTAAGGAATCAGAGATAACTAAGCTGGCGGAGATTATGAAAAATATCCTGGAACAGATTAAAAACGTTTTGGATGATCCATCTTACAACCTTATCTTACACTCAGCTCCTTTTGCCAAGTCGCCTTTACCTTACTACCACTGGCATATAGAAATAAAACCGGCTTTAGTCCACCTAGCCGGCTTTGAGTGGGGCACAGGGTTTTATATTAATCCTACTCCACCAGAAGAGGCGGCTAAATACCTCAGGGGAGACTGACGGAAACTCTACTCAGGTAGATAGGCTGAAGGCTGACGTCCAATCATCTGCTCTGCATTTATTCCTAAAAGCCTTCAGCCTAAACACCTGCGTAGTTACACCGAAGCTTTTCTCTTGGTTAGGTCTATACTACTGTATTTTCTCCTTCGCCCCTGCGGGGCTTAATTAATTTTAAATCTAATCTTCCGTAGGTTGAAACCTACGGCTAACATACTCCAGCCCTTCGGGCTTTAATAATGATTCCTGAACTCCAGAGCCTGTCAGGAGCAGGTTCTATCAGAACTTGCCCTGATGAAAATCAGGGAACAGGTTTTATTAATATATCCTATTTATACGCCGAAGGCGTAAAGGAATTTAGCCGTAGATTTCAATCTACGGAATAATGGTATCCCATAAGGTCAAGCCCTGACAGGGCGTAGGAAAGATTTCAACTCATTGCTTATAATTCCTAACTGCACAGGGGGAAGGATTTGTTATCTTGAAGCTGCCTATTCGGAGAACAACCTAGTTCAAACGAGACATCAAACGACTTTTATGAGGCGGGAAAGATATTGAGAAGTTACTGAGTATTATTGAGGAACTTGCCAAAGGCCGGAAATTACTCCAGTTATGGCCGTGTTGAGTATAATTATCGATGGCTACTACGGTTCAGTGTCTCCTTTGTAAAAAGGAATGTAAATTAGTTGAAGGACAGCGGGGGGACTGCCGGGTGCGGGTCAACCTGGAAGACAAGTTGATGACCCTGGTTTACGGCAAGCCCTGCGCTGTCCATGTAGACCCCATTGAGAAAAAACCCCTCTACCACGTCATACCTGCCACCACTGCCTTTTCTATCTCCACGGCCGGCTGTAATCTTCATTGTAAATTTTGCCAGAACTGGCAGATCTCTCAGCAAGAGCCCGAAGAGACCAGGAATATCGATCTTCCGCCAGAGCAAGTGGTGGAATGGGCCATAAAAACCAACTGTCGAAGCATCGCCTATACTTACGCTGAACCTACTGTTTTTTATGAATATATGCTCGACACCTGTAAGCTGGCCCACCAGCACAGGCTCAAGAACCTGTGGATTACAGCCGGCTTTATTAACCAGGAGCCTCTAAAAGAGCTATGTCTTTATATGGATGCCGCCAACATCGATCTCAAGTCGATCAGAGAGGATTACTATAAGGACATCTGTTCCGCGGAGCTTAAGCCGGTTCTGGAAACGATCAAGACCGCCAAAGCTGCCGGGGTCTGGGTAGAACTCACCAACTTAGTCGTGCCTACCTTAAACGACAGTCGTCAAGACATCGAAGACCTGGTAGATTTTGTCCTTTCTATTGGTCTGGATATTCCTCTGCATTTTTCACGCTTCCACCCTATGTATCAACTTAAGAATCTCCCACCCACACCTGTTTCCACCCTTGATATGGCCAGAAATTCGGCCTTAAAAAAAGGGCTTTACTACGTCTATGTAGGTAATGTTCCCGGTCATGTAGGCAACAATAGTTACTGTCCTAACTGTAAGGGCCTTATTATCCAAAGGGAAGGCTATCTCATCCTCAAAAACATAGTTAATGAGGGAAGATGTAAGCTCTGCGGTTTCAAGATAGCCGGGATTTGGGATTAAGGCCATACCGCCAAACTCGCCCCGAAATCACCTTGTCTGGTAGAAACCTCTCCGTTCTCCAGTCTCAGCTCTCAAATGGTTCTTGACTGATAGATATTTCTGTGATAAAATAAGGGTTTAAGGTAGGAAAGTCTATGAAGTGGCGGAGGGTGCATCCCTTTAAGGTCTCACCGGCGGAGGCCAGACAAATCCAGGGCGAACTCAGAGAAAAGATATTCCTTGAATCCCCAAAACACCTGGCCAAACCAATCAAATTAGTGGCTGGGGCTGATTGTTCTTATGCCAGGAACGAAGCCACGATGTGGGCGGCGATAGTTGTTCTTGGCTTGCCAGGATTTGAGGTAAGGGAGGTCTCTCAGGTAAAGGAGGCGGCAGTTTTTCCTTACATTCCAGGGCTGCTAACCTTTAGGGAGGCTCCGGCCTTGCTATCCGCCTTTGAAAAATTAAGCCTGGAACCGGATGTAATCATGATTGATGGCCAGGGAATAGCTCATCCTCAGGGTTTAGGTCTGGCCGCCCACCTAGGATTCTTACTTGACCGGCCGACTATGGGATGTGCCAAATCAAGACTTGTCGGAGAATATGATGAACCAGGAGAAGAAGTGGGTGATTATTCTCCCTTGATCTATCAGGAAAAGATAGTCGGCGCCGTCTTAAGAACGAGAAAAAAGACAAAGCCGGTCTTTATCTCACCTGGATTTAAGATCAGCCTGGAGACGGCCTTAAAGGTAGCTACTGTTTGTCTGGCCGGTTACAGGATTCCAGAGCCTGTCCGCCGGGCGCATATCTTGAGCAACCGATACCGGGCTGGTAATTAAGGGGGAGATAGACAAGTTGAAGAGCCAGGTTTATTTTGCCTCAGCTAAGGTGATCAAGGGAAAGGGGTTACTGGAAAGGCTCAAGATAATTCTGAACAAATTAGGCCTTTCGGGTATAATAAATGAGGGTGAGGCGGTAGCGGTAAAGCTTCATATGGGAGAAGCCGGACAGACAAGATATATTCGCCCGGTATTTGCTCGCCAGGTGGTAGAAGAGGTTAAAAAAGCGGGGGGAAGACCCTTTGTGACTGATACGACCACTCTTTATCGGCATAAACGGGGCAATTTATTTGACTATCTAGAAACAGCCGCCTACCACGGATTTACCGCAGAGACTATGGGCTGTCCTATTATTATCGCTGACGGTTTGAAGAATACAGGCGTCGAAATAGAGGTAGCCTCGCCTTTGAGACTCTCCAGAATAAAGGTAGCCCAATATATCTATGAGGCCGATGGTCTGATTTCACTGGCTCACGTCACCTTTCATCCCTTTGTGGCCCCGGCTGCCTCGATAAAAAATATCGGTATGGGCTGTGCTACCAGGGAAAGTAAACTGGCCATGCATACCTCAGAGGCCAAGCCGGAATTTAAGGCCCAAAAATGCACGGCCTGCCGGATATGCCTGAGAATTTGTCCTGGCGAGGCCTTTAGCTGGGAAGATGACGAGATTCATTTTGATCCAACCAGATGTGTTGGCTGCGGAGACTGCATCGTTGAATGTAAAGGCGGCGCTTTGACGGTGCCCTGGCAGTCTCAGGCTGCTTACCAGGTTCAAAGGGGAACCATAGACGCTTACAAAGCCGTTGTTTCTACCTTTAATCCCGGCAAAGTCCTTTTTATCAACCTAGCCCTGGATATTACTGAATTGTGTGACTGCATTAATTACGCCGACATCCCGGTAATACCTGATATAGGTCTTTTAGCCGGAACCGATCCCCTGGCCGTAGATAAGGCCGGCTATGATCTGATACTCAAGTCGGCTGGCTACCCCGGCTCGAAGTTAGCCGATAGATCGCCCCAAGAAGAACCGGCGGAAAAGCTGACCGAGGGTATTAACGTGGCTCGATTTTTTGATATGGCTAAAGAAGCCGGGGTGGGGCAGATCGAATACGAGTTGATTGAAGTTTAAGACGCCCAATTTGTCTTTCGGATAGAATAATTGGTAAGCGTTCAGCCACTAAAGCACAAAGACACAACCTCGATCCTCGATCCTGGATGCTCGATCCTGGATACTGAATCCTTCACCAGCATCGAGGATCGAGCATCGAGCATCGAGCATCGAGCATCCAGCATCATGTGCTGAACGGTTACAATAATTGTAACCGTTCAGCCACGGATGCACACAGATGAAACACGGATTTCCGTGAACCGTGTCCGGGAGTCGTGTCCGTGATTAGGTTGTAGGGACAACCCTTGTGGTTGTCCGCCTATGGAACGGACAGGGACAAGCTCTGTCCCTACAACTCCGCCTTCTGTCCTCTATTATTTATCCGTGCTAATCCGTGTCAATCAGTGGCTGAACGGTTACCAAAATTTATTAGAAAAAATCCGTGAGAATCCGCCAAAATCTGTGTCATCCGTGTGCTATTCTATCATTCTCTTCGTGGCTTAGTGGCTTAGTGGCTGAACGGTTACGAATAATTAAAGTAGAGGAGGGAGTGCTATGAACTTTGAAGAGGATGTCAAGTCAGTGACCTACATGAAATCTCGATCAGCGGAGCTGTTAACTCAGGTAAGCGAAACACGTCGGCCTGTAGTTATTACCCAAAAGGGAAAGGCCAGAGCAGTGGTACAGGATATTACATCCTACGAAATGACTCGTAATGCTCTCCTGTTGCTTAAACTAATTGCTCAGGGTGAAGAGGATGTTCGACAAGGGAGGGTGGTAGAGCAGTCGGAAGTTATGAATCGGATCGAAGCTAAGATTAGGAGCTTTGAGGAATCAACATAAGTAAACAATATAAGGTGCGGTGGGCTTCTGTTGCGGAGCAAGACCTTACTCAAATTGTGGATTACATCGCTATGGACAGTGTAAAAAATGCGATAGCAGTCTTTAGGAAGATTAGGGATGAAGTAAATTCGTTGTCCACTTTTCCTGCAAGATGTCGGGTGGTTCCAGAACTACAAGCAGTAGGGATTGATTTTTATCGTGAATTGATTCTACGGCCTTATCGGATCATCTTTCGTAGTGAGGAAGAATCGGTTTTTGTTGTGGGGGTATTTAATGGACGACGAAATTTGGAAGATGTTTTGTTAGAGCGTCTTATACGCTATAGAATTGAGCGATGAGGGCGAAGAAACATGATGCGAAAGGGGTGAAGGATATTGAAGGTCAGAGCCCATATTTATGTAGAGGGCTTAGTCCAGGGGGTCTTTTTCCGCGCCTTTGTCAGGTCTTCGGCTATTAATGAAGGTGTTTTCGGTTGGGTCAAGAATCTCTACGATAGCCGGGTAGAGGCTGTGCTGGAAGGAGAAAAAGAGGCTATCAGTCGTGTTATTGACCAATGTCGCATTGGCCCCCCCTCAGCCGTGGTGAGACACGTAGAGGTTGCTTGGGAAGAATATACCGGTGAATTTAAGAGGTTTGGGATAAGGTATTAATGATTTCGGGCAGAGAAGAGCCCGAAGCTTGATACCCCCCAACAATTTCAGGAAGGAGGTTCTTTTAATGATTGCCCAGACTCTTAAGCAGGCAATGCAGGTATTCGATCCGAATAAGCCCCTGGAAAGCGATGAATATTATGTATTGCGGGAACATAATCCCTTAAAGAAAATGGAGGTTTATCTCTTGAACAATCCCGGATTTCAAAAGATTTTGTTTTCGGGACATCGGGGGTCGGGTAAATCTACTGAACTCAATAGACTTTTTGTGAGCGAGGCAATAACCTCTAATTTTTTCTCTTAATGAAGTCTCTGTCGTTCAAAATTTAGACCACGCAAATTGAGTTCATGAGAAAGGCATTCTTCGTGGGCTGACTCTAATAAACCAGGGACTAAATGCCTATGAACTTCTATTGCTGCCCCAATTATTTGCTCTGTAAGCGCCTTTTCTAAAATCATTCTCTGTGTCTCTGTGGTGAACGATTACAAGGAGAAGACATGTGACCGAAGAGATATATTGTCTGGTCAAAAGATGAAATTGACCTAAATGATGAATGGCAGAAGATATGGTATATTCAACAAGTCTTAATGTATGGGAGAGCAGAAGATATTGCCCAGCTTAATTGGGAAGAGATAAAGCTGCATCTAAATGTGCTTAACCTTTCTTTGGATGTGAGGAGATTATGGGAGGATTATTTCCGTGCTCAAGGGTAAAGGGATTATATCTGACCTTCAGAAGAGAATACTTAACTCTCTTAAAGATCTTTCTGATTTTTCTTATTTTTATAATCAGGGATTTTAGATTTTAGATTTGTGATCCCTGATTAAATCAGGGACAGCCCTGACCAATCTAAAGCCTGTTCCTGACAGGTTCAGGAATACGGGGCAGGAACAGGTTTTATCCGAGAGCGTTTCAGTTGAAAAAGGAGGTCTATTGTGGATCGTGTTTTATTAAAAGACGGTGTAAAATATGGTGGTCAATATGTAGCAATAAAGTCTTTCAAAGACAGAAAGGTTGTCAGTAATGGCAGTAGTCCAGGTGAGGCTTTTAATGAGGCAAAGAAAAAAGGTATAAAGGAGCCGGTAGTCTTTTATGTTCCCAAGAAAGGAATGGTTCAAATCTACTGATGCTACTCGAAAACTGTCCATTTCTTAAGCTCAATGAAGAAGACATCTTTCGTCCTATTCTTCCCATAAAGATCGTTAATCCACATACGGGGCGTTCATACGCCACTTTTGGTATCATAGATACAGGTGCTGACGAATGTGCTATCCCCGCAGGAGTCGCTTCTATACTGGGGCATAACCTGCAAGCAGGTTCTACAAAAATTATCTGTACAGGTAATGGGGAGACTATTGCATTTGCTCATACAACAAAATTTGTGAGATATATCATCCTTCATTTTTCGAGTGTGTTTACACAGTAGAGGACACTCCGATAGATTTCATGCCAAATCTGCATGTTGTTCTTCTTGGCGTAAATAGCTTCCTCAGTAACTTTGTCTTAAATATAGACTATCCACATAAAGTCTTTTCTATCAGGGAGAATTAGGTCAGAGAATTAGGGTCAAACCTCCTATGCCAGATGCCATACGAACTTAGGAAATGCTTATCGGGACAAATTAGACTATGACAGGGGAATAGAGAGTTATAAAAAGGCTATCTCTATAGAGGACAAAAACCTGAAACCCAAGGAAAGGACAGGTTGCCGTTGGAAATACGAGAGGTTTTAACGGACTTACTCGATAACAGAATAGATACCTTCCAGGCGGAGGAAGTAATTAAGGACCACCTCCGGTTAGGCGTCTGTGGTGATCTGGCCCAACTGGATCTTGGCCGGGAAAGGAGGGCCGGTCTGCCTGAAGCCGTATTTTGCCCGGGGAAAGAACCGGCCTGGGCCGCTCAAATAATGGTAAGGCTGGCCACTGAGAAAGGAAAGGCATTGGCTACCAAGGTTAGTTCCTCCCATCTGGAGAAGATAAAAGCGGCTGTCCCTGAAGGCTATGAACTGCATAACTTCGAGATAGCTAAAATGGTTGTTCTCCAAAAGAAAGGCCTTAAGCCACGAAACCCAAGGGGAGGCGTGGGCATCATTTCAGCCGGAACCGCTGACCTACCCATTGCGGAAGAGGCTTACGTGACGGCCGGCCAGATGGATTGTGAGGTCTACAAGGCCTACGATGTTGGGGTAGCCGGCATCCACCGCCTCTTTGAACCCCTTAACCAGATGCTCAAAGATGATAAAGTGGATGCCCTGGTGGTAGTAGCCGGTATGGATGGAGTTCTCCCTACGATGGTTAAAAGCTTAGTGGATATCCCTGTTATTGGTTGTCCGACTTCAGTTGGTTATGGGGTTAGTCAGGGTGGGGTATCGGCCCTTCACACGATGCTCTCTTCCTGCTCGCCTGGTCTGTCTGTAGTCAATATTGATAATGGGTTTGGAGCGGCCGCCGCCGCAGTATTGATCGCCAGACGCGTAAGTAAAAAGATAGAACATAGGCAATAAGTCCTGGAGACATGGGGGACGGTGGTGTAGAAAGCAAAAAAACATTTGACACATCAAATACCACAATGTATAATTGAACTATGCCAAGGAAACCTAAGATTAGATGCTCCCGGAGTTTTACATCATGTGATCGTT
>JBFMHI010000063.1 GCA_040753085.1 bacterium
AGATGTAATCTACCTCAGTCTCCACCCTTTGTATCTCTAACTTTCCCTCTGTTTCCAGCTTTATTTCTACTTCCTGGCTTACCTTTTCTCCAATCTTCACCTTTCCAAAGACGAGTCGCTCCGGCTTTAAGGTGATCGGTGTTTTAACCGTGGCGGCTATTTCAAGGGTTACTTTGGCTTCGTCCGGATCATTAGAGGTAACATAAATGCTCTTGCTCTGAGGTCCCTTAAATTTTCCTGAGTTGAAGGTTACCTTTACTTCTCCGGTATCGCCGGGCGTAATTATCTTGGAAGAGAGCAGGGCCGCAGTGCAGCCACAGGAAGCTTTGGTCTCTTCTATATAAAGATCTGTGTCCCCCCGGTTTTTGAATTTAAAGACATGCGTCACCTGAACTCCCTGTCCGATCTCTCCAAAATTATGGGAGAGTTCTTCAAAGTGGATATCCGGTTGAGCCTTTGTCTTGATTTTAGCCCCTTCAACTTCCGGCGCTATCTTTTCCTTCTTCTCCGGTGGCTTCTCTTTTTCAGGTTTGCTTTCCGGACTAGGTATTGATTCTGATTTGACCTTATCGGGTTTTACGGGGGCAGGCTTACTCTCCGGCAGTTCTGGTGGCTGCACCTGGGTTTTAGACGCCGGTTGAGTTAATGAGGCGGTTGGCTCTGAAGGGGCCACGGCGCTGGTATCAGTTCTGGCCGTCTCTGCCTGAAAGGAAGCCGGAGGCTCTACCTGCTGGCTGAACTTTATAGCCAGTCCAAGGACTACCCCTCCCACAAGTAGAGCAATTACCATACTTACTATGACATCTTTCATTATTATCCCTCCAAACTAAGTGATCGTAACACAACTTTCCTTCCTTGTCAAGTTTTTTATGGAAATCACGGACTTTACCCTTTTTTGTCCTCACTCAGATAAGGCAAAAAGTAGCGGTTAACGATATTCAGGGCGCAACTGTCACCGCACATAGTGCAGGTTTTGGTATTAACCGGGGAACGACTCTCCCAAATGAAGGCGGCCTGTTGGGGAAAGAGGCACCTTCTGAATTGTCCCTCCCAATCCAGGTTCCGTCTGGCATGGGACATGGTTTTATCCTGGGACCTATCCTTTCTTTTGATCATATCCCCGATGTGGGCGGCTATTTTGGCGGCGACCAATCCCTCTTTGACATCATAAGGAGCAGGCAAGGCCAGGTGTTCCGGGGGAGTAACGTAGCAGATAAAATCTGCCCCAAAAGAGGAGGAGAGAGACGCCCCTACCGCCGCCGAGATATGATCGTATCCGGCCGCAATATCCGTGGGCAGCGGACCTAACATGTAAAAAGGCGCCCCGCCGCTCATCCGCTTCTGGAGGATGACATTGGCCTCGATCTCATCAATAGGGATATGCCCCGGCCCCTCCACCATCATCTGACAACCCATATCCTGGCCAATCTGAGCTAATTCGGAATTTATAATCAATTCCTGGATCTGGGCCCGATCTGAAGAATCTTCCACCGCCCCTGCCCTGAGACCATTTCCCAGACTGAGGACCGCATCGTATTTCTTAAGGATGCCTACCACCCGATCGAACTGTTCATAAAGAGGATTTTCACGCTCGTTTTCAATCATCCAGGCGCTCATATAGGCCCCACCCCGGCTAACTAATCCCCCGTGACGATATCCCTGACGCTTCAGCCTCTCCAGCGTAATCCAATTAATCCCACAATGAATGGCCATAAAGGAAATCCCATCTTCACATTGTCTTTCGATCACCTCAAAGAGATATTCCGGGTCCATCTTTATGGCTGACCCTTTTTGTTTAATGGTATCCAAAAAGGCCTGATAAAGAGGCACAGACCCAACCGGAAGATTTACCGTTTGCAGGATAGCTCGTCGAATGCGGTCCAGGTCTCCGCCCGTAGATAACTCCATTAAGGTATCGGCCCCGTTTTCCTCGGCTGTCTTGGCCTTGGCTATTTCCATATCCAGATCGACGATATCGGTTGATGTCCCAATGGAGGCATTCACCTTGGTCCGAAGTCCCTGGCCAATTCCGACCACCTTTGACTGGCGGTTAAGGTTATGGGGGATAATTAATCTCCCCTGAGCAATATTTCTTCTAATCTCCTCCACGGGCAGATTTTCATCAGCCGCTACTTTTTCCATTTCATCCGAGACCTTTCCGGCTCGGGCCAATTCTATTTGGGTCGGCATATCTACCTCCAATAATCAATTATCAATGTAACTATTCAGCCACCAAGGCACAAACTCGATGCTCGATCCTGGATACTGGATCCTTTACCAGCATCGAGGATCGAGCATCGAAGATCGAGCATCGAGCATCATGTGCTGAACGGTTACCTACCTCCAATATCAATTATCCAATTAACAATTGTTAATTGGTAACTATTCAGCCACTAAGGCACAAACTCGATGCTCGATGCTCGATCCTGGATACTGGATCCTTTACCAGCATCGAGGATCGAGCATCGAAGATCGAGCATCGAGCATCCAGCATCGAGGATCGAGCATCGAGGATCGAGCATCGAAGATCGAGCATCGAGCATCCAGCATCGAGGATCGAGCATCGAGGATCGAGCATCGAGCATCCAGCATCGAGGATCGAGCATCGAAGATCGAGCATCGAGCATCCAGCATCGAGGATCGAGCATCGAGGATCGAGCATCGAGCATCCAGCATCGAGGATCGAGCATCGAGGATCGAGCATCGAGCATCCAGCATCGAGGATCGAGCATCCAGCATCATGTGCTGAACGGTTACGTTAATTGTTAATAAAGTCCTCCCCGAGGATAATAGTCACATCCACCAGGGCCTTAGGATCGACTTTCTGAATAACCTTTCCCTGTCCTAAAAACTTTGAGATATAGACGGCATTATCCCGGTTGCCTGCCTGGTCCATAATTACCGTATCTTGGTAGTCAAAACGGCCGGCATTCCCTGTCTCCACCACATCGATTTTCGGTTCTCGCCTAAGCCTGTCTCTGACTTCAGCGGCCAATCCACCCTTTCTACAGCCATTCAAAATGCGCACCGTAATCACTTTCTCCGGTGACGGAAGAGGGCTTTCATTGGTTTTAGCTAAGTGCTCCTTTAATTTAGCCACCATTTTTTGAAATTCAATCCCGTCAATTTGCCAGTAATTTATCCCATTGATATTCTGCCCCTGGCCTGGTATTTCAAAAAAGGCTATATTCTTTTCAGGGGAAAGATGTCTGACATGAGAGGCCAGGCTTAACATTTCAGCCAGCCCAAGGTTTGCTTTAATATGCCTATATATTTCTTTAATCATAGCCGGGGAACTGAGATTGGCCTTGATCTCTCTGGCTAAAAGGTTTATTACCTCTTCTCTTTTCTTGATCCGGTCGAGATCGCCTCCCGGCGTGGACCTAAAACGGACAAACTGAAGGGTCTTTTCGCCATCCAACTTTTGAAGACCACGGGGAATCCTGATGTATAAATCACCCGCCCGGTCAATATAATGCATCTCCTGATCGATAAATATTTCTACTCCACCTAACAAATCAACGACATTGACAAAACCCTGGTAGTCAAGCAGCACATAAAAGGGAATAGTAAACCCCGGCAGACCTCCACTTTTAAAGATATCCTCGGTCACACTTAAGAGCATATCTATTCCTCCTCGAGCATAAACGTGATTAATCTTATCGTAATGGTTTCTCCTCCGGTAATTAATCTTCACCCTGGTATCCCTGGGAATAGAGATGATTCCAACCTGCCTGGTTCCAGGTTCAAGGCTGACGAGAACAAGGCAGTCAGTTAATCCTTTAGAACCGGTATTATCTATCCCGATGAGGAGGATATTAATTGTCCGGCCTTCCCTGACCAACTGGTTTATTTTATTAGTCTTAAAATAAAAGAACCATAGGCCTACTCCCATGATTAAAAGTAAAAGGAGACCTAAGCCCATTATCCACTTTTTTAGAGAGGAGGCCTTTTTTCTTGTCCGCACTTTTCCTCATCCTTAAGCTCATCGGGGCCTTATTTATCATTTCGGCCACTAACGGATTAATCGCGAATCTCGAATTGCGAATTGCGAATCTATTTTTTTTCGTAACCGTTCAGCCACAAAGCCACTAAGCCAGGAAGAGAATGATAGAATAGCACACGGATGACACAGATTTTGGCGGATTCTCACGGATTTTTTCTAATAAATTTTTATCCGTGTCAATCCGTCTCATCCGTGTAATCCGTGTGCTATTATTGGTAATCTTTGTGTCTTTGTGCCTTAAAAGCTGAATAGTTACAAAAATTCCCCCTCAACTTTCATTACCCCCTGAACGGTTACTTTTTTTTCAATTCGCGATTCGCGATCCGCAATTCGCAATTATTGCCTATGATACAGCTTATGGGTCATAATGTATTCCTCCACGCCTGCAGGGACTAAATATTTAATTGAGCGTCCTTGTTTTATCCGGTTTCTTATTTCGGTAGAGGAGATGTCCAGACCGGGTATTTCTAAAAAGCGGGTGTAGGGGAGATAACTCTTATCAACCTTTAAGGTAAAATTTGGTCTATTAATAACCACAAATTGACACAGCTTAGGTATATCTTCAATCTCTTTCCAGGTAGAGAGGTCCAGGGCAGCATCGGCCCCCAGGATGAGAAATAGCCGGCTGGCCGGTCCCCACTCTAATTTAAACTCTTCCAAGGTATCTTTCGAGTAAGACTTGCCGCCCCTTACCATCTCACGGTCAGAGATGAAGAAATAGGGATTGTCTTTTATGGCGATATCGACCATCCGGTAGCGATCTTGAGAAGCAGCCTCTGGTTCTGCCTTGTGGGGAGGGCTGGCGGCAGGGACAAAGATGACCTTTTTCAGTCCCAGCTCTTCTCTGGCCATCTCTGCGGCCAGTAAATGCCCGTAGTGGATGGGATCGAAGGTTCCACCTAAGACGCCAATTTCAATCACTCCAACTCGGCCTCTTTACGAACAAAATCTTCGGGTAAAAGAACAATCTCCACCCGACGATTTCTCTCCCGACCAGCTTCAGTCTCATTGGAAGCCACCGGTCTATATTCGGCGTAACCTGCAGCACTCATCTGGTTCGGGTCAACGTCGTGGTGTTTTATCAGATATCGCAGGATAGTTGTCGCCCGAAGCGCAGATAACTCCCAATTGGACGAAAATTGGGGGGTATTTATGGGGACATTATCGGTATGGCCTTCGATAAGCAGGGGTCGATTCGAATATCTGTTAGCTATTTCAGCTACCTTGGCTAAAACTTCTTGAGCCTCGGGTCTAATCTGGGTCTTACCGGAATCAAAGAGAACCTTATCAAGCAGGCTGATAACCAGTCCCCTTTTTTCCTGCCTGAGCTCCATTTCAGACCGGGCCACAAACTCCTGGAATTCTTTAGCAATCTTAACATTCTCATTTTCCAGTTCCCGACAGGCCGCCAGTTGGTCCTTTTTTATCTTGTTCAACTCTGTTTCCATGTTCTCTGCTCTGGCAATAAGGAGCCTGTTGGTCTGGTCAAGTTCTTCCACCTTCTGAGTCAAGGCCTCTTCCCGCGATAAACACTGGTCCCTTTCGCCGGCCAGATTTTCCGCCCTTCCTTCAAGTTCGGTGATTTGGTTGGCTTTGACGGAAATCTCCTGCTGACACACTTCGGTCTTTTCCTTGAGGGCATTCTCCAGGGCTTTCTCCTGATGGGTCTTTTTATCAAGTTCTGCCTTCAATTCCTCGATTTCTTCCAGCTTATCCGTGACAACCATATCCTTTTCAGCAATGATGGCTCTAAGCTGTTTCCTGGATGAACCGCATCCATTCAGAACTAAAACAGCCATACCTAACCCCAAAGTCCCTATTATCCACTTATTTACCGTAACCATAAAACCAACTCCTTTCAAGATAGAGAAGATACAAGTTAAGCGGCTTCGCCGCAACTTTTCGAGCTATGCCCACGGTCTTGTAAACCACTAAGAGCCTATCCCAAAGCCTAATTTTCAAACAGCTACCTCACTTCCCCCTACCTCGTAGGGGGCCTCCTCGAAACGCGACAATTCACTGGCGAAAGCAAGAGCGGCCTGGATATCCTCCCAGGTTATGTTCGGGTAATCCTCAAGTACGTCCTCGATCGAATCCCCTGCCCCCAAAGCCCCCAGAATATTGCACACCATGACTCGAGTCCCCCGGATAACTGGCTTACCGTGGCATATTCTAGGGTTAATCTCGATTCTCTCGTTCATCGTCCCTACCTCCTGGCAATACTTTTATCTGAAATCCTGCTGACAGCAGGTGGATTTGGGGCCAAAGCCCCTTCCACTTTCGACGGCTGAAAGACCTGCCGTCTTGAAAGGCGAGAGGGTAAACCACAAATCTGCCTTCGGCGGACTAAACATCAAGTGGTAGCAAAAAATGTGCCAACCCCAACAGAAAAAACTTAAACATCGAGTAATACGTTAGGCTATCGGTTGCATACTCAATAAGTGACATATTTCAATGCCGTCGTCTAATTCATCCCAGTAGATAGCAAAGCCTCCTGGCTCAATGGACCATTTAATTCGTTGTTCTGGAGTGGCTTTTGCTAACCAGTCTAACCACTCAACTTGGTCTATCGCCACACTAATTTCCCTCCCATCACTAAGGGAAACACAGAGTATATTACCCACAAAATGGACATCGGTTGCTCCAACTTCTTCTATGATTCTACTTGCTAAAATAGCCATTCCACACCTCCAACAATTTATCCTGATTTTGGCGGGCCAACCTTAAAATACGATTTAACTCGGCTAGATTATAGCCATGATTGTATTCTACCATCACAGGTTGAAGCCAAATTTTAGCCTCCTTTTCACCATGTAGAACATGGATATGGGGTGGTTCGTTTATATCAGAAGAATAGAACCGGAAAAGGTCGAATAGAGGACTGGCGCAGTAGGCTTAGGCTTCCTGAGGCTATGCTGCCTCTTTCGAGAACATCGCCTCAGTCAAGCTTGCCATAACTCTGTTTCCAGCACCCCTCTAAAATTCTGTACTTCTGGTTTTTTCCCCATACGGCTTCACGTAATAGGCACTAATGCTTCATGACATTTGCTATTGTGGGTATTTGAATTGGTAACCGCAACCTAAAGGTTGCGGTTGGATCGCAGACTAAAGCCTGCGGCTACCGGCCGGCAAACTTAAGCAACCATCCCCACCAACTTCGAATGTCATAAAGCAGTAGTCCGTTACGGACGGGGGATGATGGATACCGAACCACGGAATTGTCACTATGTCCCTGCTGATATGCTCCAATCTTTGTAATCAATCAGGGGCGCCTGGACTTACGATCTTGATAATACACAAACCCACCTAATACAAGACCCATTATTAGACCCCCTAAAGCCACCATTAAAAGATTATACCACATAATTACCCCTCGTCTTCTTTGTCTAAAGAAAGGGCAATAATAGCCAGACAAATGGTTATTCCTAAACCCACTATAAGAACAAAAGGGCCCATCGGTTCTTTTGAAATTATAGAACCAACCACAAAACCTGCAAAAGATAGCTTGGCAATATCATAGAGAAATTTAGAAAGATTCTGGTGTTGCCTGATAGTTATTTTCATCCCCAAAACCTCATTCCATCCTTTTAAGATAGCACTTTACTCCATATCTGTCAAGTATTTTATTTCATTCCTTTCTGGCCTTTCTGCTAAAATCAACCTTCACTACATTATCTTTATATTCCACTTTTGGTTTTTCCATCTTCCGCTCTTCTTTAACCGATTGAGTCTTTAAAATATCTCCTCCCTTCTCCTCTTCAGCGCCTTGATATCCCACGATAAACTGGACTTTCAATTCCGGCGAGTAGACCGCTACTATGTCATCTTCCGGTATGAAACACCTCTGAAGCGAGTTGCCAAACACCAAGGCCGCTTCAATCCCTGCCTCTCCCCAGACAAATTTCATTTGGGAGTTAAAAACAAGGACCAGGCCGTTTTCTTTTTCCTCAGGCAAAAAGCCCCTCTTCCCTAAATTGACATTATCCGAATATCTGACTACGATGAATACCCGGCCGACGAGCTCCAAAATTTCGTAGAATATATTCGCTTTCAACTCATTCAATACTGGCGGGATGTTATTTGTTGGCATAACGAAAAAATCACTTACGCTCAATAGCCAGCGTGCTTTTTACGCTGGCTATTGAGCGTAAGTGGATTGATTTGTTAGATATTTTATTTTAATTTCTTTGTCCTTTCTTAACATAAAGGCAAAAGTGGTTTTTCTGGAGATTTAGGATTAGGTATAAGTTTTTTGTCTATAGCCGATATGTGCCAGTCCATTTCTTCGAGAGGCACAGCGCCAAGAAGCGGTTCAGATCCGTAGGGAAGCTCAATGACACGAACTTGACAGATTCTCCCCTGAACCTCTACCTCTGCTATACCAAAAACACGATACTCGTGTTGTCCACCATCCGCAGTATATACTTGTACGACTCCCAGAGGTTCTAATTTTAGTTTATCAATAATTTCAGTAGGAAGAGCAAGTTCAGCAGCTCCTGAATCAACAAGAGCTTGACATTTTACCTCTTCACCTTGCTTATCAATAGGCAGATATTTATTTTGCCAATTTCTTACTTTGATAAGAACATTAAATACTCCCATTTGTCCTCCTTTCAATTTTTTATTTTTCATCCAATGACGCGCAACTCCTCAAGCAGTTCCCACAAAAAAAAGGCCCATATGAACCACATGGCATCCAAGATTCCCTTGCGAATCTTCAGCGGTGACACCGTTAGGGTTTGTGGTTCCGTGTACAAGCGGAAGTTTGGGAGCCACCGTGGAGTGCGTGCACAATATTCCTGAAATTCTGGTGCGAAGTGGGAGGCCAAAAAGCGCTCTTCTCTTTTCACTACAAAGGGGTAGTACAGCCCAAACAGAACAGCCAGTAGGACGGTAAGTAGGGGGTTCTCCCCGGCCAAACCAAAGCCTATGGTGCCAAGAAAACTGAAGATATACAAAGGATTGCGCACAACCGAGTAGGGACCCTCAGTGATGAGAACGTCGTTCTTCTTCCCAGCGATGAACACAAGACACCAAACGCGGCCGAACGCAGCAATAGCAAGGAGAATAAGGCCGAGCAATTCCCCGATATCCATTACCCATGGCGGGAGAACGTGCGACGGGCGGCTAAGCACCACATAAAGCAATAGAACCGCACCAAGTAGGCGGCTCCAGTATATTCTGTGCTTTGTCGAAAATGGCTCCTGCATCATCATTACTCCTATGGCGCCCAACGGTACCGAGCTGAGCCGCCACCCGAAGGGCGGTCGGCTCCAGCGAGATGTTAGGCGGCGCGTTGGTACTTCTTCTGTTCCCGCCCCTGTAGCCATCGTTCGAACGAGGTGGGACTTTCTGTAGACCGCTTACCAAGCAACAATCCCTCAATACCGAGATCCTCATCGAGATCAGGCCAATGGATCCCATAGCCTGCACCGCTGATCTGAAAATTGGCGCGTTCGGCTGGTGTGCCGTATGCCAGACGTGGATACCACCCGATGGGAACAGAGACAGTGCGACCGTCTTCGAGATCAACCGACAAGGTATCGTCTGTAACCATCACATTCACGACTCTATATAGGGTGGGCGTAACGACCGCAGAAGGCGTCCCATTCATTTCTCAAGACCTCCAGATTCTCGCGCAGAATGCGCTCAATGTCGCGTAACTCTTTGCGACTATAGCCATGATTCTCCTCCAACGCCACATTGGGATCAATCCAGAATTTAGCGCTCCGATTCTCTCGGTCTACGTGCATATGTCGTGGCTCACCACAATCGTAGGAGTAAAAGTAGATGCGATAGGGGCCAGTCCGCAAAGCAGTTGGCATAGTTGCGATAGACCTCGCCCAGGACACAAGGGAGGTTAATCATAGTACTCCTGCCCTAAATGGGTGATTAATTCCTCTCCCCGCATCCAGCGAAGGGTATTCTTTAGTTTAATCAATTGGATAAAGAGGTCGTGTTCCGGATAAAGCTCTGGCGGCACCTGGGGGGACTTGAAGTAAAAACTGAGCCACTCCTGGATGCCGTGCATATTGGCTCTGGCGGCCAGATCAAGAAACAGGGCTATATCCAGGACAATAGGCGCCGCTAAGATGGAATCCCGACAGAGAAAATCCACCTTTATCTGCATAGGATATCCCAGCCATCCGAAGATGTCCAGATTATCCCAGCCTTCCTTATTATCTCCCCGGGGAGGGTAGTAATTGATTCTGACCTTGTGGTAAAAGTCCTTGTAGAGATCGGGATATAGATTGGGTTGGAGGATATACTCCAGCACCGAGAGCTTAGATTCCTCTTTGGTCTTGAAAGACTCCGGATCATCGAGGACCTCGCCGTCTCTGTTACCCAGGATGTTGGTAGAGAACCAGCCGGACAACCCCAACATCCTGGCCTTAAGACCCGGGGCGAGGATAGTTTTCATTAAGGTCTGGCCGGTCTTAAAATCCTTGCCGGCGATAGGGGTATTAGTTTGTTTGGCCAACTCAACCAGGGCTGGGATGTCGGCTGAAAGGTTGGGAGCGCCATTGGCATAAGGGATGCCTTCTGAGATGGCGGCGTAGGCATAGATCATACTTGGGGCAATGGCCGCATGGCCTTCTTTAAGCCCGGCCTCAAAGCTTTCGAGGCTTTGGTGAACCGGCTGCGGTTTAAGGTAAACCTCGGTGCTGCCGCACCAGATCATAACCATTCGCTGACACTGGTTTTTCTCCTTGAAGCGGCGGATATCCTCCCTGAGCTGTTCAGCCAGGTCCATCTTGGTCTTACCCGCTTTGATAAATTCCCCCTTCAATCTTTTAACATAAGCCTGATCAAAAACGGCCTGCATAGGACCGATTATCTCTAATTCATCCTTGAGGGAATCCAAAAGCGGCTTTTTCAGAACGCCGGCCTTGAGGGCGGCTTCATAGGCATTGTCCTCAAAAATGTCCCACCCCCCAAAGACAAGATCGTCCAACTCAGCCAGGGAGATAAAGTCCTTGATGGCCGGGATGCGATGTTCCGTCCGCTTCCCCAGCCGGATGGTGCCCATCTGGGTCAAAGACCCAATAGGTTTCGCCAATCCCTTCCTGACCGCTATCACGCCGGCAATAAAAGTCGTGGCTACGGCGCCTAAGCCGGGCAATAAAATCCCTAACCGTCCTTCCGGTTCCTTAATATTTACCGCCATAATTCACCTCCTCAGCTCTTCCGCCTTTTTCATTATGGCTGACAGAGCCTCTTGGTAAAGCAGAAAGATGGTCTTATCGCCATCCTTTTTTGGGCCAGGTATTGAGTCTGGCTCTCATCTTCAGCTAAGAGGGAAAGCCCCCTGGTCTCTCCGGAATCAAAGGTGATGGCCACTCGGAAATCAGGCCGGGAGAAATCCCTTTCCGGGGCAGTATCTTTAAAATCATTAGCCTTCAAGGTCGAGGCCGTTGAAAGAAGCTGGTTAACCGCTTCTGTATCAGCCGGGGATTCTTCCCCCTTAGACTCCATCTTCCAGAGATCGCCCTCTCTTAAGAGCCTAATGACCGCCTCAGTCTCGCTTAAGGTAATCTCTTTCACAGAAGCCGTGTCAAAGTCAAAGATGGTTTTATCCCGCCAATCGCTTATCTGTCTGGTGTAGTACCATCTGGAGACCCCCTTTACCCGGTATATCTGGGTAGAATTTAGCGGCCTGAGATAGGTATGGGGATAACTCTGTTTGCCTATAATGAAGGAGGAAAGGGGTCTATCCTCGGCCGAGACCTTGACTATAATCCCGCCGGTATCAACTCCATAGAAGGTCTGTTTTTCAGGAAGCTCTGAGGCCAGGGCGTCTATCTCCAGGGAGAGGATATTACCCAGCAGGTCTTCCACGTAGGCCTGGTTGGCCCGATACTTAAGGGGATCACTGATTTGCCATTCTCCCTTTTGTTTGGCCAGGACAATCTTTGCCTGGTCTTTGGTAATCTCAACTTGGGTAATCCGGTCCTTTTCGACTTCCAGCACCGGACCTACTACGCCCCGCTCCTGTTTTTTTTCTTTCAGGCTCCCCAGATAAAAGACAGCCAGAAGCAGGATAAACAAACCGGCTAAAATAGTGGTAGATTTCTTCATCTAAATCTCCCTCGCTCTTCTCTTTACCCGTCTTACCTGCCAGTATAAAAGTCCGCCTATAATTACCAAACCAGGCGGACCAAATAGGCTGGAATATTTGACTAACTTCTTTTGGCCAGAGGTAATTTCCTTTAGCTGTCTTGAGGTGGCTTCCCTGGACCTGATGGCAATCAAATCCTCATCCTGGGCCAGCCAGTCAACCAGATTAAGGAAAAAGGCCAGATTGTTCCTATTGCCCAGATATTTATCCTGAATGAAGTTGCCGTCTCCTACCACTACCATCCGGCTCTCCCGGCCTTCTTTGACTATTTCTTTAACCTCGACCGGTTTGGTGTCGGGTAAATCATGATCAGCAAAATAGCTCTTAAATCTACCCCTAATTATGGCGGCCAGAGGGATACTCGCCTTATCAAAATCTGAAGCAGGCAGTCTCCCCAGGGGGTTAATGTCAAATTGGCCTTCCTGGAGACCGCTCTTTTTAGACGACTGGGCCAGAACAGTGGCCGTCAGATTATGTTTTTCAGCCGAGGAAAGATCAAGCGAACTAACGAAGTAAAAGGTCAGATTCTCCAGATCCTTGGCGATAACATGGGATTTTTCTAGGTCGTATATCTCCGGGAAGAAGGGATAGGGAACCGTGTTGGTAATAGTAAACCAGCCCCGTCTCTGTTGGATGTTAATCCGGGTATTCCTGGCATCAAACACCAGATCAGAGTTGATCTTAAATCCATATTGAGTTAGCCAGTCATCCAACTTAAGATCAAGCAGCTCTGCTTGAGAGGTCTCGATTTGTGTCTCGACTTTGTTTATGAGAAAAGCCAGCTTACCGCCCTTCATAAGAAATTGATCAATAGCCAGCTTCTCCCAGTCGCTTAAAGCCTCCTTAGGGTTGAGGACAATTAGCACCTCTACTTCGTCCGGGACCAGCTTATCTGACAGATCAAGTGTCCGGACATCATAAGTTTTAGCCAGGGTCTCCTGAGCAGCCCTCATATCTTGATAGATGTCCGGTTCCTGATGACCGGTCAAAAAGGCGACCTTCTTTATTTCTTTACTGGTTAAACGTTTAATAGCGCTGGTAATATCATATTCCAGACCGACGGTATTTTGAACCAGAGGGATAACTTCCTGACGGTCTTCGTAAAGGAAGGCCAGGCCCATATAAACCTTTTTAAGCTCAAACTTATCATCTTGAATAACATTCACCTGGACAGGCGGGATACGAAAGGAGGCGGCTTCTTTTTCTAATTCCTCTTTGGCCACTGGATCGAGAAATTCGTAAGCCAGATGCCCGTGAGAGTATGCCTTATATTCATCTAATTGATCCCTGAGATACCTGGCCGTGCTGCTGTAAGGGTCGGGTAGATTCTCACTGAAGAAGGCCTTAATAGTTAATCTGTCCTTGAGCTGACCAACTACCTTTCGGCTGGCCTCAGATAAGGTGTATATCCTTCCTTCCGTCAAATCAAGACGGAAAAAATGACCCACCGAGATAAGATTAATGAGGATGATGATACCCAGCGCCAGTAAGACGGAGGTGATAGAATCAAGGCTAAGATAAGCTCTCTTTTTCACTTAAAAATCTCCTCCTTCACTTCGGGTGGCAGATGGCATTAGCTCCACCTTCTGCTGCCCAGCCCCCTGACCGCCAGAAGCAGGGTAAAGATAATGTAACCGTTCAGCCACAAAGCCACTAAGCCACGAAGAGAATGATAGAATAGCACACGGATGACACAGATTTTGGCGGATTCTCACGGATTTTTTCTAATAAATTTCGACCTGTGCAATTAGGTTTAACCTACTGACGCTGAAAGCGTAAAATTTTAAAGCCGTAGATACCAATCTACGGAAGTAAATACGCCCGCAACGCTCGACCCTGTAAGGGTCGAACATTGTCCATCGCATAACATTCAACCCTTTCAGGGTTGGGCTGATTTATATTTTTGTTACCGTATGTTTCACATACGGCTATGTGAAGT
>JBFMHI010000064.1 GCA_040753085.1 bacterium
CAAAAGTATAGTAACACCAGAAGGTCTAAAAAACAACCTTCAAAATACAAGGGGCGTATTGTCTCTTCGGCCAAAACTGTTACCACTTTTTAGGGCTGTTTCTGACCGAAATGAGACAATGCCAAATTTTTGACAATACCAGTAGTTACGAGAGGAGAATTAAAATGAAACTGCTTCTTTTACATTGCG
Organism: bacterium; assembly: GCA_040753085.1. Classification (NCBI taxonomy): domain Bacteria; species bacterium. The sequence goes on from JBFMHI010000064.1 coordinate 190, forward strand.
ATCGAGTGGAGTATGAATTAACGACCAGCACCAAGGAGGCGGAAGAGATTAGGCCGGAATTTCCACGCCAGAACTCTTTGGGGGAATGCCTCGTGGTCTATGTCACGGTTGAGGAGCGGGATGTTTCTAACTTAGATGAGGTGGTTAGGCGAGCGGCTGAGGAGATAGTTAAAGTCTACGATATGCTTGCCCCTAAACGGATCGTGCTTAACCCTTACGCCCATCTGGCTGATAGAATCGCTCCACCGGAAGCGGCCACGAAGGCTATGCAAGGTCTTGAAATTGCCCTGGCGGCTTATGAGGTCTTAAGATGTCCCTCCGGTTGGTATAAAAGACTGCTGGTGGATAATAAAGGGCACCCTTTGAGCGTCCTGGGGCGGAATATCGATCTGGAAACCCTGGCCGCTCCCCGGGCTGAAAGAGGTAAGGAGCATCCGGTCTGTGCCTTGAATGAAAACTTCAGGCAGGTCTTTCTTAGATTAGGTCTTAATGAGATCATTAATCCGATGATAGTGGATGAACGGGAGGTTTACCTCCAGTATGGCCATGAGGCCCCCCTTATCCTTGATCGGGTCTTCTACTTAGCCGGCCTGGACCGGGCCGATGTCGGCCTGCCTGAATCCAGGCTGCGTCAGATCAGAAGGATTATTCCTGATTTTAATGAAGTCGAGCAACTTCAGGCCATTCTGCGGCACTTCAAAGAGGGGAAGATCGAAGCAGATGATTTCATTGAAACACTAGTCAGCCGACTGGTTATTAAAGAGAGAGAGGCCATAGAGATGGTCGATAAGGTCTTTCTGGAACTTAAAGAGCTTCGGCCCCAGCCTTCCACTAAGACCTTAAGATCGCATATGACGGCTTTATGGTATAAGACCTTAGCCGGGCTTCAGGATCGAGCCGAACTGCCCTTGAAACTATTTTCTATTGGCCCGCGATTCCGCAGGGAGCAGCGGCAGGACAGCCATCATCTTTATGAGTCCACTTCAGCTTCAGTGGTCATTATGGATAAAGGCTACACGATGGAAGAAGGAAGAGAATTTACCATGGCCGTCATGCGGGAACTCGGCTTTGGCGAACCCCGCTTTGAGGTCAAGGAAACCACCAGCCACTACTACGCCCCGGGAACGGATACCGAAGTGATGGTGGATATAGAAGGCCGGGAGGTAGAGATCGCCAATATTGGTCTTTATTCCCGCGAGTCTCTGGACAACTACGGCCTCAGATATCCGGTCTTTAATCTTGGTTTCGGGGTGGAACGGCTGGCTATGATCAAGACCGGCTGTCTTGATCTAAGGAACTTGGTTTGCCCCCAATTCTATCCTGAAGTGAGCCTGAATGACGAAGAGATAGCCGAAGCCATCGGCATGGAAAAATGGCCTAAGACAGAAGAAGGCCGACAATTGGTTAAAACCCTGGTTGAGACGGCCCTTTTACATAAAGACGATATCGGTCCGGTGGAGGTGAATGCCTTTGAAGGTGAGTTTCTGGGACACCCAGTTAGGATTCAAATCTATAATTGGGATGAGGGTAAACGGATGCTGAGCCTGGCCGCTCTGAACGAGGTCTATGTCCATAAGGGGGGGCTGTTCAGCCTGCCGCCTAAAGAAGAAGGCCAGATTTCCCCCAAAGTACCCCAGGTCTTTCAGGATGCCTATCAAGGGGTGGCTACCGGCCTGTGTTTCATTGATCTTCTGGTCAACCGGTTTGTGGCTGAATTAGAAGCCGCTGCCACTGAAGGAAAAAAAGAATTGGCCTTGAAGTTCAAGCTCATTAAAAGACCCAGCGAGATAAATATCCATATATCTGACCAGGTTTACAACTATATCATGTCCAAAAATCAGAAGATCCTCATCGGAGGACCGATCTTTGCTGGAATAAGGTGTCAGGAGACAGCCGGATGAACCACTCTTCCCTGCTCAAGGTGAAGAACCTAAAAAAATATTTTCCCATCGAAAGGGGATTTTTAAGGCGTGAGGTGGGTCTGGTCAAGGCAGTTGATGGGGTAGACCTGTGGCTTAATTCTGGGGAGACCCTGGGACTGGTGGGAGAAAGCGGATGCGGGAAATCAACGGCGGCCCGATGTATCCTGCGGCTGCTGACGCCTACTACCGGAGAGGTCTATTTCGAAGGCCGGGAGATATTTGGTCTCCCTCAGACTCAGATGCGTAAGCTGCGCCGGTTCATGCAGATTATCTTTCAAGACCCCTACAGCTCTCTCAACCCCAGACAAACAGTAGAGTCTATCATCTCCGAGCCGATCAGGGTTCACCGCCTGGCCAAAGGAAAGGCCAGACAGGATAAGGTAATAGAACTCCTCACTCTGGTCGGCCTCTCTCCTGACCACCTGAGACGATATCCGCATGAGTTCAGCGGCGGCCAAAGACAGCGGATCGGGATTGCCAGGGCTTTGGCCGTTTCTCCCCGGCTGATTGTCTGTGATGAGCCGGTTTCTTCTCTGGATGTATCTATTGCCGCCCAGATTATTAACCTTTTGCAGGAACTGAAAGAAAGATTGAGATTAGCCTATCTTTTTATTTCCCATGATCTGCGGATGGTAGAACATATCAGCGATCGGGTGGCGGTGATGTATCTGGGCAAGATTGTGGAACAGGCCAGGGCGGAAGACCTCTACCGTGAGCCATATCACCCCTATACTCAAAGCCTTTTGGAAGCCATCCCCAAAACTAATCCCCGAGAGCGCCGCTTCGGGAAAAAAGTTTTAGGAGGCGATGTGCCTAATCCGGTCAATCCGCCCCCGGGCTGTCATTTTCACCCCCGCTGTCCCTACCTTATGCCTGTCTGTAAAAGCGAAGAGCCGACCCTAAAAGAGATGGCCCCGGATCATTTTCTGGCCTGTCATTTGCAAAAGCTGGAGGCTATATGAAAACGGTAGGAAAAGTAGCCAGATATAAAAAGGGATTCAGTGAAGAATTAAATAAGTTTTTACAGATTGCAGTTGAATTCAGAAGGGATAAAGTCTTTATCCCGCCAGGTGTTTACAGATTTAAGTCCTTTGAGGAGGTTGAGAAATGGCGTCACAGAATGTTGCGGGGGAACAAACCAGACCTCCCACCATAGACGACCTTATAGCGGTTTGTCGGAGGCTCAATGAAGAAGGGGCAGAGTATATCCTTATTGGGGGCTTTGCTGTAAACTATTATGGACTTCCCAGGGCTACTCAAGATATAGACTTGCTGGTTAAACCTTCCGAAGAAAACATTGCCAGGATTAAAAAGGCCCTTGCTTTTTTACCTGATAACGCCGTAAGAGAGGTAAATCCTGATGATGTTGAAAAATATGAGCTTGTAAGAGTGGCTGATGAAATCACTATAGATTTATTGAAAAAAGCTTGTGATGTAACTTTCGATAATGCAGGCATAGAATATTTTGAATTTAAAGGCGTCTGTATTCCTATCGCCGATATTTTTACAATGATCGGGACAAAACAGGGGATACGACCACAAGATAAAGAAGATAGGGCGTTTCTTCTGACTGTTTTAGTAGAGGAAAGCTGAAAATGGAACGACGCAAGACAAGACGGGTCAGGGTAGGCGACATTATTATCGGCGGGGATGCCCCCATTAGTGTCCAGTCTATGACCAAGACCGATACCAGGGATGTGCCGGCCACCGTAAACCAGATCCGACAACTGGAAGAGGCCGGTTGTGACCTCGTTCGAGTGGCCGTGCCTGATGCTGAAGCGGCCGGCGTTCTCGGAAAGATAAAAAAGGCGATCAAGATTCCCCTTATCGCTGACATCCACTTTGATTACCGCCTAGCCCTGGAGGCCATCCGGCAGGGGGTGGATAAGCTCAGGATAAATCCAGGGAATATTAAGGATAGAGAAAAGGTGAGCCGGATTGTCCAGGCCGCCAAAGAGAAGGGCATTCCTATTAGGATTGGGGTCAATGCCGGCTCAGTGGACAGATCCATTTTCATTTCGGATTTCGCACCCACTTCGTGGGTACCCGGGATTTCGGATTTTAATTCCGCCTTCCCGGGTACCCACGAAGTGGGTGCGCCATCCCGGGTACCCACAAAGTGGGTGCGCCATCCGGAGCTGCTGGCTGCCTCGGCCATTAATCACTTGCGGATACTGGAAGCTCTCGATTTTTATGACACGGTTATCTCCGTGAAGGCCACCTCTGTTTTTGAGACCATAGAGACTTATCAATTGTTAGCCGAATGCGTTGAATATCCCTTTCATATCGGCATTACCGAGGCGGGCCCGGTTGGATACGGCACGGTGAAGTCAAGCGTTGGCATTGGGGCATTGCTTACCCAGGGACTGGGGGACACCTTGAGGGTTTCCCTGACCGCTGACCCCCTTGAGGAAGTCAAAGTAGGCCGGGCTATCTTAAAGAGCCTGGGGCTGGTAAATGAGCCGGAGATTATCTCCTGTCCTACCTGCGGCCGTTGTCAGATAGATCTGATCAGAATTGTTCAGGAAGTAGAGCAGAGGGTTGAGGCCCTTGGCCAGACTAAGCCGTTGAAGATTGCCGTGATGGGCTGTGTGGTCAATGGCCCGGGTGAAGCCAAAGAGGCCGATATCGGCCTTTGCGCCGGCAAGGGGGTAGGGATGATCTTCAGAAGGGGCGAGAGCGTCAGAAAGGTCCCTGAAGGGGAGATGGTTGAGGCCCTGATAGAGGAAATAGGCTCATTTTATCCGAGATGATTCAATAGAGAAGAGGGCCTTGTTCACCAATCGGGATAGAGTCCATAGGCCACCAGTCCACCTCGTCCACCCAGTCCATAGAAGAGGTTTTGGTTTGGAATCGGCCTCATTACCATCAGGGTCCTACCAGTCCATCTAGTCCACTTAGTCCATAGAAGGCATCTGGCCGCCTAGGGCAAGAGAGGATAAAACCCTTGGAGGATTTTGACCTTATAATAGAAGAAGAAACCTTAGATTGGTACCGGATGTCACCGGCGGAACGTTTTGTGGAGTCCCAGAAACTATGGGAGATTTTTGTGCTTTTGGGAGGAAGTTATGATCCAGAGCCCGATACCCAGAGCCCTTTCCACATTTTTGAAGCATAGGGTAAATGCTCTGTTAATCGGAGGGCAGGCGTGCATGCCTCTTCTCCACCGCCAGGGAAGGCATGTTTTTGGCTGGCGGAATGTAGAACACCGGAACTACTGGTATCATTGGCGGCCAAATATCCGGATATCGCCTCACGTATGGCGGCAAGCCGTCCCCTCTTGAGGTTTGCCATTAAAGGCAATCAAGAGCAGGTTCAAAGACTTCTGCGGGAGGAAGAGGATAAAGAAAAAGAGCTTGACCGGCAATACTGGGCTCCACTGAAGGCCGAGCTTGAGGCATGGCGGCGTAGAAATAAACAAGATGGCTAAACAGCCAAGCCGCCTAACTTAAACCAGTGTCTCGGGCAGAAAGGGAGGGATAGACAATGAAAAATCACGATAAGACAAAAGACGAGCTGATAAATGAGCTGACCGAATTGCGGAAGCGACTGGCTAAGTTGGAAGGGGAGCGAGGGGGAACTCAGCCGGACATCACCGAAAAAAAGAAAGCAGAGGCGGCCCTGAAGGAGTCCGAGGAGAAATTCAGAGACCTAGCCGAGGAGTCGCCGAATATGATCTTTATCAACCAGAGAGGCCGGGTGGTCTATGCCAATAGAAGATGTGAAGAGATTATGAGCTACAAAAGAGAGGAGTTTTACGACCCCGAATTTGACTTCATTACCCTGATCGCCCCGGAATTCAGGGATCTAATAAGATCAAATTTTAGAAGGCATACGGAAGGCCATGAGATTGCTCCCTGCGAATATGCCCTTATCACTAAAGAAGGCAAGCGGATCGAGGCCATAATTACGAGCAAACTGATGAAATATGAAGGAGAGAACGCCATACTGGGCATAGTAACCGATATTACCCAATGCAAAAAGACCGAGGAATATCTTAAAAAATATAGATTTATGGTGGAGTCCGCCCATGATGCCATCTTTCTTAAAGACCTGGAAAGCCGCTATATTATAGCCAATAATAAGGCCTTGGAAGCCTTCGGCTTATCCCGAGAAGAAGTGATTGGAAAGAATGATTATGAGTTAATGCCCAACAGGGAAGAGGCCGAAAAAAATGTGGCCGATGACCAATATGTCTACAAAACAGGTAAACCGACTGAAGTTACTAAACATATGACCGGAGTAGACGGGAGGGAATGCTGGTTCCAGGCGATAAAGGTTCCACAGTTTGATGATAAAGGAAATATAACGGGCTTGGTGGGTATTGCCAGAGATATTAGTAAAGAAAAACGGCTGGAGAAAGAATTAGAGAAACACCGGGAACATCTGGAAGACTTAGTTAAAGAGCGCACCGAGCAGCTAAAGGAGAAAGTAGCCGAGATGGAAAGATTTATCGATATTGCGGTGGGCAGGGAGCTGAAGATGGCTGAGATGGAGAAGGAGACAGAGTCGCTGAGGTCTAAGGGGCATTGAGAAACCCGAAGATTGGTCTTGACAATTCCAAAAATATATGTAAAATGGAAGCATGTATTCCAGATTGATTCAACCACCCCAGGATAAGAGTTTCTTTTTATTTGGGCCGCGGGGAACAGGAAAAACGACCTGGGTAAGGTCATCTTTTCCTGAGGCGGTTTATTTAGACTTATTAGAGGCGGAACTTTTTAATGATCTTCTGGCTAATCCCCAGAGACTGGCTAACTTTATCCCTAAGGATTTTAATGACTGGGTCATTATTGATGAGGTGCAGAAGATCCCGGAGCTTTTAGATGAAGTTCATCGCCTGATCGAAAAAGAGAAGCGCAAATTTATCCTGACCGGTTCCAGCGCCCGAAAGATAAGACAAAAAGGTCCCAACCTATTGGCCGGCAGGGCCTTGACCTACGCTTTGCATCCGCTTACCGCCTCAGAGCTTAAGAAGTATTTTGACCTGGATCATTCGGTAAGGTATGGGCAGCTTCCCTGTGTTTATACTGAATCAGACCCTAAGGGGTATCTGGAGAGTTATGTCAGGACTTATCTGGAAGAAGAGGTGCGGCAGGAAGGATTAACCAAAAACTTAGGGGCATTTTACAGATTTCTGGAAGCAGCCAGCTTCTCCCAGGGCTCTGTCCTTAACATCTCCTCCGTGGCGAGGGAGTGCGCTGTCCAGCGAAAGGTGGTGGAGAACTATTTCTCCATATTAGAGGATTTACTTATTGCTTACCGGGTGCCTGTTTTTAGCCGGAAGGCCAAGAGGAGATTAGCGGCTCATCCCAAATTCTATTTTTTTGATGCGGGTGTCTATCGGACCTTAAGACCGGCCGGGCCGCTGGATATGCCTGAGGAAATCGAAGGGGCCGCCTTTGAAACCCTCCTTTTTCAGGAGCTTAAGGCCATCAATGCCGCCCTGGGCCTGGGCTATAAGATATATTACTGGCGGACATCCAATAATATGGAAGTTGATTTTGTCCTGTATGGCGATAAAGGGATTTTGGCCTTTGAGGTTAAACGGCGCAAGAAAGTCTCAAACTCAATGTTAAGAGGGTTGAGGTCTTTTCTGGCGGACTATCCTATGGCTAAGGCTTATTTTGTTTACGGTGGAGAACGCCGCATGAGAGAGGCGGAGATTGAGATCATTCCTATGAGCGATATCCTTAAAGAACTCCCTGTAAGGCTGAAGGCTGAAGACTTTTAGGCTGAAGGCTGAAGGTGGAAGGCTTTTAGGGACAGTCTTCAGCCTTCAGTCTTCAGCCTTCAGTCTTCAGCCTATCTGCCTGAATAGTTACTGGCTGAGTGATAACTATGAGCCATAACGAAAAGATCAAATCCCCAACCTCCCTGATAAGGCGCTATATATGGATATCGTCCGCCATCTGGACGGTGGTTATGGCGGCCGTCCTGTGGTGGAATATTCTTCAGGTCAGGGAGCATACTAAGGAAGAGGCGCGGATTCAGGCAAGGATCGCTTATGCCAAAGACGTCATCTACCGCCGTTGGAATGCCGGACACGGTGGGGTTTATGCACCGGTCACCGAAAAGACCCCGCCCAACCCTTATTTGTCACACCTGCCTGAGCGCGATATAACGACACCTTCGGGCAGGTTGTTGACCTTAATTAATCCCGCCTATATGACCCGGCAGGGGCATGAACTGATGGATGAGGCGCTGGGTATGCGCGGCCACATCACCAGCCTGAACCCGATTCGCCCTGAGAATGCCCCAGACTCGTGGGAGACCGCGGCGCTCCAGGCCTTTGAGAAAGGAGAGCCGGAAGTCAGTTCGGTGGAAATTATGGATGGGGAAGAATATATGCGCTTAATGCGCCCTCTGATTACCGAGGGGGGCTGTCTGAAATGCCACGCTGCCCAGGGATACCGGACAGGGGATATCAGGGGAGGGATCAGCATGGCAGTGCTTATGTCGCCTCTATGGTCCGGGGCCCATGCCCACATTTTTAAGGTGTCGCTGGCTTACGCCCTGGTATGGCTGCTGGGCCTGCTAATGATCAGAGCCGGGGGGAGGCATTTGATTAGAAGCGACCAGGAGATCAAAAAATCCAGGGAAGAACTGGAACTAAAGGTTGAAAGGCGCACGGCGGATTTGAGAAATGAAATCACTGAGCGTAAGCGGGCAGAGGAAGAACTGAACAAACACCGCCAGTATCTTGAAGAGATAGTCAAAGAACGCACCGCTGAGCTAAATGAAAAGGTGGCCGAACTGGAGAAAACCGGATTAGATTTAGAAAAGACCGTGTCTAAGTTGACTGATTTTCGCAAGGCCAGCATCCATCTACTTAGTGACATAGACAAGACAAGTAAGGAGTTGGCCAAGACGAAAGAAGATCTGGAACGCTCCAATAAGGAGTTGGAGCAGTTTGCCTACGTGGCTTCGCACGACCTGCAGGAACCTCTCCGCTCAGTAGTGGGTTATTTGCAGCTTTTGCAACAGCGATACCAAGAGATACTCGATGCGGATGCCGACAAATTTCTTTCACGGGCAGTAGCCGCCACAGACCGGATGCAGACGCTTATTAGAGACCTGTTGACATATTCCCGGGTGGGTACTCGTGGCAAGCCCTTTGGGCCGGTTGACTGTGAGGTTGTCTTTAACCAGGTGGTGGCCAATCTGAAAGCGGCTATTAAAAAGAGCGGGGCGGTCGTAACCCACGACCCATTACCCGAAGTAATGGCTGATGCCACTCAACTGACTCAATTGTTTCAGAATCTTATCAGCAACGCCGTCAAGTTCCGCCGGGAGGAGCCGCCGCGGGTGCATATCTCATCTGAGAAAATGGCGGATTCCGCCATCCCGGGTACCCACGAAGTGGGTGCCGGGTACCCACGAAGTGGGTGCGCCATCAAAGAGGGTTGGCTGTTTTCGGTGCGAGACAACGGCATCGGCCTGGAGTCCGAGTATGCTGAGCGCATCTTTGTCATCTTTCAGCGCCTGCATACCCGGGAGGAGTACCCTGGCACCGGTATTGGCCTGGCGGTATGCAAGAAGATTGTGGAACGCCACGGCGGAAGTATCTGGGTGGAGTCGGAGCCGGGGAAGGGGTCGGTGTTTTATTTTACACTGCCGGGGTAAAAAATTAAAGGGAGGCAGATAACTATGAATTGTGACATGACCACGAAACCTATCGAAATTCTGATGGTCGAGGACAACTTGGATGATGTATATTTGACCCTGGAAGCCCTCAAGGACAGCAAGGTGTGCAACCACATCCACGTGGTCAGGGACGGGGTTGAGGCAATGGCCTTTCTCCACAAAGAGGGTGAGTATTCAAAATCACCTCGACCGGACCTCGTCCTGCTCGACCTGAATCTGCCCAGAAAAGACGGGCGCGAGGTGCTGGTCGAGATAAAAGCGATGAGGACCTGAAACGGATACCAGTGGTAATCCTGACTACCTCGGAGGATGAGGAGGACATCCTTAAGTCCTACCATCTTTACGCTAACTGCTATCTCACCAAACCGGTTGATTTTAATCAGTTCCGTAAGGTGGTAAAGTCTATTGAGAACTTCTGGCTGAGTATCGTGAAATTGCCGCCGAAGTAAAGTAAGACTCGATGTTCAAGGTTTTCTTATAAACCGCTAAAGCGGTTACTTTGGTTTATTAGTGTCCTCCGATTCACCCCGATAAATCGGGGTGCTATTCTCAGGCTTACTTGAGTTTAGCACCCTGATTTATCAGGGTGTTACGGATAGGATAACATCCAGAATCATAACCGCTTTAGCGGTTTCAACCCCTGAAAATCTGATGGCGCAGGTCGAAAAAACTTGAACATCGAGTAAGAGCTAACCGTTCATCACATGATGCTCGATCCTCGATACTCGATGCTCGATCCTCGATGCTGGTAAAGGATCCAGTATCCAGGATCGAGCATCGAGCATCGAGTACAGTAAGAGATAAAAGAGAGGGGGAAAAGCATGGATAACCCATCCGCCATCCCGGCTACCCACGAAGTGGGTGCGCCATCCGAAATCATCAGGGTTTTGTTAGTAGAAGACAATCCCGATGATGCTGACATCTTAGGTGAGATGTTAACCGAATCAGCTTTCACTCAGTTTGAGTTGACGCTGGTTGAACGGCTTGACAAGGCATTGCAGCACCTTACTGAAGAGCGCTTTGATGTGGTCTTATTGGACCTCTCCCTGCCGGACAGTTGGGGACTTGAGACCTTTGTCAGGGTCCACACCCAGGTCCCGGAAGTGGCGGTGGTAGTGTTTACTGGTCTCGATGATGAAACAATAGCCGTTAAGGCCGTCCATGAAGGCGCCCAGGATTATCTGATCAAAGGGCAGGTGAATAGCAGCCTGCTGGTGCGGGCTATGCGTTATGCTATTGAACGCCGGCGGGCAGAGAATGCCCTGGCCAACGAAAAAGAACGGCTGGCCGTTACCTTGCACAGCATTGGAGATGGCGTCATGGCTACTGATACTAAAGGAAAGATAGTTCTGATCAACAGAGTCGCTGAGAACTTAACCGGATGGACTCAAGCCGAAGCCATTGGCCGGCCTCTGGCCGAGGTCTTCCATATCATTAACGAAAAGACAGGCCAGCGCTGCGAAAACCTGGTAGAAAAGATTCTAAAAACCGGGAGAATCACTGGCCTGGCCAACCATACGGTGCTTATTGCCAAAGATGGAGGCCGGCGGTTCCTTGACGACAGCGGCGCTCCTGTTCGTAATAAGAAGGGCCATATTATCGGGGTGGTGCTGGTATTCCGTGACATTACTGAAAAACGCAAAATGGAAGAAGAACTCCTGAGGACCAAAAAACTGGAAGCGATTGGTCTCCTGGCCGGCGGTATTGCCCATGATTTCAACAATATCCTGACCGTAATCTTAGGTAATGTCAGCCTAGCCAGGATGTATGCCAAACCGGAAATTGACGATAGGGTTCTTAAAAAGTTGGCCATGGTAGAGAAGGCATCTTTGCGGGCCAAGAATCTTAGTCAACAATTGCTCACCTTTGCCAAGGGTGGAGCGCCGATTAAGAAAGTTATCTTTATTTCAAAGCTGCTAAAGGAGACCGTAGACTTTACCTTGAGCGGGGCTAATATCAACTGCAACTTTTCTGTGCCGGAAGACCTCTGGTTAGTTGAATGTGATGAAGGGCAGTTCAGCCAGGTCATCAACAATCTAATCCTCAATGCCAGGGAGGCTATGCCAGAAGGGGGGACAATAGAAGTTAAGGCGGAAAATATAATTATAGAAGAAGGAGAAAAAGGGCTGCCTCTGCCAGATGGGAAATATATAAAGCTTTCTTTCAAAGATTATGGGGTGGGGATAAAGAAAGAGTATTTATCCAAGATATTCGACCCCTATTTTACCACCAAGCAGACAGGAAGGGGGCTGGGACTTTCGGTTGCCTCTTCTATCATTAAAAACCACGATGGTTTAATTACGGTGGAATCCGAATTGGGTCTTGGAACAACCTTCTATATCTATCTTCCTGTGTCTTTAAAAGAAATGCCAGCAACAAAGCCGCTGAAAGAAAAACCTTCCCCTGGCAGCCAGGGCAGGATTCTGTTAATGGATGATGAAGAGGACCTCAGAGATACGGCGGCTCAAATGTTTGAGGCTATTGGATACAAGGTTGAAACGGCCAGTGACGGGGAAGAGGCGATCGAGATGTATAAAGAGGCCAAAAGCACAGGAGAGGGCTTTGATGTGGTCATTATGGATTTAACTATTCCCGGCGGGATGGGAGGCAGGGAGGCCGTCAAGAGGCTGCTCCAGATTGATCCTGATGTTCATGTTATTGTCTCCTCTGGCTATTCCACTGATCCGATCATGGCTGATTTTAGAAAATACGGATTTGGCGGCGTCCTAGTTAAGCCGTTTAAGATTAACGAGTTGAGCAAGATATTGCCTCACGCCGCCTAATTTTTGTGTCTTTGTGCCTTAGTAACTGCTCAAAACTAAGTTAAGCAGTTAGTTGGGAGACAAAGCAAAATTCCCTCTCCCTTGAGGGGAGAGGGATAGGGTGAGGGTGAAATGGGCGGGCAATATTATTACTCTTGCTAAAAACCTTATATTAAAAAATATAGATGGGGTATTAGCAACAATAAGAGAGGGTTGTTTATTTCACCCTCCCCTAACCCATCCCATCAAGGGAGGGGAAGCTTTTATGCCAACGCTGTCGTCGGTACAAAAGGAGATGAAACTTAACCCATAGCACTATAATCTGTAATGAGCTTACTTTTTTAACTTGATTTTGAGTAGATACGTGCCTTAGTGGCTGAGTAGTTACGAGGTCTTGAGGCGATTGTCCTAAAAAAATCCCCGCCGTAATGCCGTGAGTAGGGTAATCTTTTGAACCTGAGTGGCCAGGTGGGTACCTTCTTGGATGCTTTATATTTACCCCCTCTTCAGGGGGACCTATATGCCACACCCAAAGTTTTAGATTCCCTTGTAATTGGTGTTGGCTCAAAATGCCACCATACAACACGAACATGGCAGGGATAATTGCTTCATCCTTTATATTTTTATTATATCATAACTTTATGATTATGGCAAGTAAAAAATACGGCATTTTCTCAATAAATTGGCGTAACTGGGTTATCGGTCATTGGTGAGAAGGTAACTACTCAAAGCTAAGTTAAGCAGTTAGTTGGGAGACAAAGCAAAATTCCCTCTCCCTTGATGGGAGAGGGATAGGGTGAGGGTGAAATGGGCGGGCAATATTATTACTCTTGCTAAAACTCGATGTTCAAGTTTTTTCGACCTGGGCCATCAGACTTTCAGGGATTGAAACCGCTAAAGCGGTTATGATTCTAGATGTTATCCTATCCGTAACACCCTGATAAAAATATGGTACTTATCCTAGAAGGAGGCCGGCTGTGCAAAAGTCAACAATAGTAATGGCGTGCGGAGAACTTTCAAGTGTCGAGAAATTCACTCTGTCAAATAAATAGCCCTCAAAAAATCGCTGATAAATCAGGGTGCTAATCTCAATTCAGGTCATTTGAACTGATAGGTGTTCCAGATGAGGGCTAAATAGTTACGAAATTTTGAGGCGATTGTCCTGAAAGAGCCATTGACAAACCTATCCCTTTTATGATATAGTTAAGAAACGCGGTAACTACTCAAAACTAAGTTAAGCAGTTAGTTGGGAGACAAAGCAAAATTCCCTCTCCCTTGAGGGGAGAGGGATAGGGTGAGGGTGAAATTGGCGGGCAATATTATTACTCTTGCTAAAAACC
>JBFMHI010000065.1 GCA_040753085.1 bacterium
TGATTTACACCGGCTTCTGCGCCAACCTGTGCATCGTGGACTCGCCCGCCGCGATGAAGGCGATGAACGGACTCGGCTACCGCTGCGTCCTGCTGCGCGAGGGGACGCTGATAGGAATTGCTGATAGGCTGATAGGAATTGCTGATAGGAATTTTGATTTCAGGGTGATTCGGAAGAAGTGTCATAGAAGTGCCCCCCAGATGTTTTTTAGTGCTTTGAGCCTAATGAGCTGATAGGAAGCTGATAGGAATTGCTGATAGGAATTTTGATTTGAATTTTGATTTCAGGGTGATTCGGAAGAAGTGTCATAGAAGTGCCCCCCAGATGTTTTTTAGTGCTTTGAGCCTAATGATTGTGGATTATAGCATATAAAAATGAGTAAGTCAAGCGAAAAGTTGAGGAAAAGAGGAAAAGAGGAAAATTTTGGGGGAAGTGGTGTCCCAAGATGATCACGCCAGATTGGGCCATCAAGTGGAAAAGAAAGGCCTTATTCCCATAGGAGAGATCGTCATAGAATGGTTCGCAGGTAACTTCAGGGGAAGTAGCTTTCGACCTAGTCACCTGAACAATAATTTGTACCATTATAATGTTCGCAGGTAACTTCAGGGGAAGTAGCTTTCGACCTGTATGGTTAGGTTGTAGACTACTGACGCTGAAAGCGTCGAATTTTAAATAGCCGTAGATGTAATCTACGGAAATAAATCGCAACGTTCGACCCTGCAAGGGTCGAATATTATCCATCGCATAGAATTCAACCCTTTCAGGGTTGGGATGTTCGTAGCTGTTTCGCCTTCCGCAGGTTTCACCTGTGGTTATGTAAAATTCAAACCTTTCAGGTTTGAAGGGAATTGTTTGTAATCTCTAATCATACCGGTCGGTAGCTTTCGGCGGAGGAGAGTGGACATGTTCAGCAATCTGAAAACCTCGTGGGCAAACACTTCCTCAATTTGTAACTACTCAAAACTAAGTTAAGCAGTTAGTTGGGAGACAAAGCAAAATTCCCTCTCCCTTAATGGGAGAGGGATAGGGTGAGGGGTGAAAAGGGTTGTTTATTTCACCCTCCCCTAACCCCTCCCATCAAGGGAGGGGAAGCTCTTATGCCGACCCTGTCGGGTACAAAAGGAGATGAAACTTAACCTATAGCACTATAATTTGTAATGAGCTTACTTTTTTAACTTGATTTTGAGGTAACTACTCAAAACTAAGTTGAGTAGTTACCCTTGAAGAGGCTGTGTCGTAATGCGAGGACTGCGAGCCGAAGGCGAAACAGGAGGGATTGAAACAGGAGGGATTGCTCCCTCCCTCACTCCGTTCGGGTTCGCAATTGACAAGTTTTCAACGTGATTCTGAGTAGATACATTTTGAGTAGATACGTTTTGGGATAGGCCGCTTATTTCAGAACAATCATCCGCCTGGTGCTCACCTGAGAGCCTGCCTGAAGCCGGTAAAGATATACCCCGCTGGATACCTCTTGACCGGATTGGTCTTTTCCATCCCAATAGGCGGCCTGGGCTTTTGAGGCATAGGTTCCTGCCTCCAATTCACCTATCTCCAGAATTCGGACTAACTGCCCGCTAAGGTTGTAGATATTGATAGTGACATATTCTCGCTCCGAAAGGGCAAAAGGAATCCAGGTTTCGGGATTGACCGGATTGGGGTAGTTCTGGGAGATACGGCTGGTGGCAGGAATCTGGTGACTTAAACCAGCTTGGATGAGTTCTTCCAGGTAGGCCTTAATCTCAGCCTCTGCCTCGGTTAGTTTCGGGTTCAGGGCACCCGCTTGCGGGTCGTCGGGTTTTGAGTTCTCTAAATCAGCCGCCTCGATTAGATTGCCCCCATTAAGGGCCTGGTATAAGGCTCGAAAGGCTTCCAGATACTGAGAGTAGTCTAAATTGTCCGATAGCCTGCTCCCCGGCTCTCTGCTTCCGGCTCCCGGCTCTCTGCTCCCTGCTCCCTCCTCCCCGCTCCCGGCTTTTTTATGCCAGTTCAACCCGATAGGTAGAACATCTTTGGCCTCCACCACCCCGTCTCCGTTGGCGTCAGCATAAGTGGCTTCCAGCGGGCTCCAGGCGGTAACTTGCTGGGACTTCCAGTCGGTAGCGGCCCCGGGGCGGATCAGGCCGGTCCGCTTCCAGTAGAGACCAATAGGAAGCACGTCTTTGGCATCTACCCAGCCGTCATTATTGGTATCCCCCGGCCAGACCGTGGCCGTGATTAGCTGGCCCTGGCCTACCTGAATCTTTGAGCCAATGGGAAATAACCCCACCGACCGGCCATTGTGGTCAGTAGCTGTGACGTCACTGAAAGTTAGTTCAATTTGCTCTCCTTTAGCGGCTCCTGAGTTAAGCTTGAACCTCAGATAGGCCAATACCCCTTCAGCCGGGCTTCCCACGCCTATCTGGTGCACACCCCGCTTCCGAGATATCCCAATATTTATCTGACCTCCCTTTTCGTCAACTTTAGCTAACTCCACCTCGTCTCTCATAAAGACCAGATCATCGGGGTTGCTACTCAGGAAACCCCCAGGCGAAGCAGAGACAAAGTCCAGGATATCGCTTCGGCTGTAATTCAGTTTGAAGGCCACGCCAAATAGGTCCTGGGCCGGATGGAGCCTATCTCCCACTTCTACCCTGATTTCAAAGGTCTCTCCCGGGATTTTGACATAGAGTTTTTGATCGAGTTTCAAGGGGATATGTCCCTTAGGCAGGACACTGGTTACCTTCACCTCATCCGGCAGGCTGCTGCGGCCGGCCGCGTCTATTACCACCAGTTGGAACCGGTATACCCCTATATCCTGAGGGGTAAAGGTAGGTTGAACGGTCTGATCCAAAATAATTGTCTCAGGTCCTTCTATTTGGGTCCAGCGGAAGAAGATATTTTCTCCGTCTGGATCAAAACTGGCCGAGCCATCCAGGATCACCAGATTTAGGGTCGTGACCGTGATATCTTCTCCGGCTGAGGCCACCGGCGTTCGACTCTTCTCTTCCCAGGGCAGATAGTCAACATAGTCACTTACCCGGTCTCCTTTGGCATAAGGGTTGTAGGAAGGAGGACCGGGGGAATCATCCAGGGGACCCTTTACATCTCCCCACCAATTGTTTTCGGCTTTAATAGTTACTGTCTCGTCGGTATTTACTACACCGAACCGGAGGTTCCCTGTAATCTCACAGCCGGTTATAACCGGCTGTGAGCCGGTGGTGGAAAAGACTCCATAGTCGTTATTTGGGAGGATCGTTTTAGTTATTTGGGGCGAGCCACCCAGCCGGCAGCTCACGCCGGTGCCGCACTCAAAAATCGTGGAATTACTGATTAGAGGCGAGGCCGAGACAGCTTCCACACCTACCGCCCCATAGCGAATAACTACGCCGTCCAGGGTTCCACGGCTGGTAGCATTGTTAAAGGTAATTCCTCCCCAGTCGCCTTTTCCAGGCGTGGTGGCACCTCCATCCTGGTTGGTGTCTCCACCTAAGGTATCATCTTTTAAAGAGGTGAAATATATCGGCCGCGCTGTCTCTCCCCGGGCCAGAATTTGACCTGACCCGTTGATATAGACCGGACCCCCTAATTTTATGGTCACCCCCGGGTCTATCTTCCAGAGAGAGCCATTATTTACCTTCAGCCCCTCTCTGACGAAGAAAGGACAACTCGTCTCTTTCCAGACCACTGAGGGATCAGTAATATCTCCACAGATACGGATGGCATTAGGAAAGTTGTTCCTAATAAAATTATCCTTGACATAAGCGGCCAGATTAGCCGTAATATCCAAGGGATAGCCAACGTTATAAGAAATAGTGTTGCCCTCAATAACGGGTCTGGTTTCGGCCTGGCAGAAGGTGGCAATCACGCCCAGGTCTTTATCCCGTTCTTCTGAATCATTAAAGGTAATGAGGTTGTCTTTAATGAGGGGAGAGGCACTCCCATACAGGGTTATCGCCCCCTGGACGTGGTAGGATATCTCAGAGCCGATAATATCCGGGGAGGCATCCCTGAGTATAATCCCTTCCTCACTGTAGCGGATGACCGTCTGAGTTAAAGACCCCTGGCTTCCCGGTTCAAAGATGATAGAGGCCCAATCTCCCGGCTTGGAGATGCGGCCGGTAGAAAATCCGTCCCCATTGGTATCCCCTCCAAATGCGTCATCGTAGTAAGAGGTAATAACCACCTTATTATCTTCTTCCCCCCGGACGGTTAATTTACCTTCCACCTTAAATCCGCCGGTGGTCTTGACTATGACCCCGGGTTCAATATCAAGTTTCACCCCGGGCGAGATGAGGATATAGTCAAAGTAGATAGGGGCGCTGGATTTCCAGACAGTATCCTTTATCTGCAAGGCCGCCTCGATAAAGATGCCGTTATGAAGGTTGCCTGTAATCTCGTTTCCTTCAATCACATATCCCCCAATGCCGGGGTATAATGAATCCTCGCCTTTGTGGACAGCCCAACCATTATTGTTGGCGATCCGGTTGTTTCTAATATCTTCCGAGGCCCTGGAGTTGCTGTATATTCCACCCTGGCGGTTGGAGGAGATGTTAGAGTTTAAGACTATCAGATCGGTCAGGTTGCCCTTTTCGTAATTGCCCTCGTTTATTATCCCAAAGCCGCCGTTTCTTAAGACCTGACAGTTTTCGATCCTTATCTCTCCCCCGGCTGCCTGAAGACGAATACCATCCATTCCATTGTCAGACAGGTTTGAATTGGTGATTATCAGGATAGTGTCACCGGCCGCGGCGGATTTTGAAGTGGTGATTACCGACGCATTACGGCCAGCGGCCTTGGCCGGCAGACAGCCTTTGGATCCGCTTGAATCGGCGGTTGTTGGGGGAACACGATCAGCCTGAGGGAGGTTTGAATCTGGAGTTACCGGGGTGATACTGCCGGTATCAGAGGGGCTTGAATCCGTGGTGGCCGGAAGGGCGCTGCCGGTATAAAGGAGGCCATATCCAGCGCTATTGGTGACCGTGACATGATCAAGCTGCACTTGAGTAGAGTCGATCTCTAAACTTCCCCGGTAGAACTTCCCCTCTTTAGCCTGTAATAGGCCGGCATACTCTATATGGACAAAACTCAGCGAAGAGTTCCGGCTGGTCGGGGCAAAGCGAAGCCTCTGCCAGTCTCCGGGGACGGCCGGACTGAAGCGGAAGGGCCGATAAGACCCTGATTCATCAGAGGCATCAGGAGACTGGTTCTGGGGGGCGCTAGATGGGGCGCGACTGGAAGGAAGGATATTAATCTCGACCAGGCTCTCCCAATGAGGCACACTGGTAAAGGTAATATTATTCTCCTCGGTGCCGTCAGCCTTCAGGGTGCCTTTGACCATAAATTGTAGTTGGTCCTCATCTTTGGGGCTAAAGAGCACTTCCACCCCCGGCTTGATGGTCAGGGTAGTCCCTTCTTCCACGATGGTGGCCGCCTCAATGACATAAGGACTGCCGTTCACCTCCCAGGTGGTATCCCGGTTAATCACCAGAGGATCATAAGGGGGGTTATCATCTAATATCCTGTTAATATAAGTCGGGATACGGCGCATTGACCAGACATCGCTCCACGGACTCATATTGCCCACATCATCTACGGCCCTTACCCGCCAGAAGTAAACGCTCCCCAAAAGAAGAGGGACACCTTTCACGGTGTAGGCGGGATGGGTAAGCTTGTCGGCGTAGACCTCGGGAGAGGAGAAATCATCATTCCGATCCAGCTCAAAGATGTAGGTAGCGGCCCCGGGCACTTCGGTCCAGGTAAAGGTAGGATAAGCATTGTTCACCTCATCTCCGTTTAAGGGAGAAAGCAGAGTCGGGGCCAGGGGAGGCAATTGATCAATAGTGAAGGTAAAGGTTACGCTCCAGTTCTTCTGGTTAGCTGCCGAATCAAAGGCTTCCACCCGCCAGTAGTAAACGCCCTCACTAAGCTCAAAGGGCGACTCGAAAATGCTCTCTTTGATCTCGCTCCGGTTAATCAAAGGTGAGGCAAAATCCGGTGTGGCGGCCACCTGGAGGGTATATTCCACCCCGGAGCGGTCGGATATTGGCTCCCAGTCAAATTGGGGTCGGTTGTAATCGATGGTATCCCGATTAGCCGGCGTGACTAATATCGGCACCAGATTTTCTCTCATATCCGTATCAATGTAAAGCCTCCATACATCCTCACTCCAGGGGCTGATATTCCCGGCCGTATCAATGGTGCGGACCCGCCAGTAGTAAGTCCCGTCAGGCAGGGGCACGGTAAAGGTAAAGCTGGAGCGCGTGAGCTTTGATTCATCTATTTCCGGAGAACGGAAGTCAATGTTATTATCCACCTGAAGGTGGTAGGTGGCCTCATCTTCATCAGACCAGTCAAAGAAGGGGGCGGCATCCCTGGTATAGGTGCCGTCCGCTGGAGCCACCAAAGTGGGGGCCGAGTCATTGTGGGGGTCGATGATTACGGCCCAGGTAGCGGAATAAGTGGACTCATTGCCGGCCATATCCCGGGCGAACACCCGCCAGTAGAAGATCTTCTTCGACCCAATGCCGGGTAAAAGAGAAGGTGTAAAATTAACCAGGTTAGGAAAGGGGTTCAGTTGAAAGAGTCGGGGCTGATAAACCTCTGGCCCATCCCGCGGATCAGTAGAAAATTTAATGGCCTCATCAAAGCCGTCGGTCAGGTTTTCATCGGTTTCAATCTGAATGAGGTAGAATACGGTTTCGGCATAATCGGCCCCTAAGGTGACTGAGTCGGCCAATTCCCACCATTGAAAGAGCGGGGTCTTATCTCTGAGCAAGGCATAGTTTTCAGGGGCAAGAAGAACCGGGGCGTCAGGGGCGGTGGTATCAATGGTAAAACGCTGAGAAAAGCTCCATTCACTGGCATTCTTGGCACAATCAAAGGAACGGACCCGCCAGTGATAGGTCCCCTCCGGCAGGGCCGGGCTGATGGTGATAAAACTGCCTTCCCAGGTGGGTTCGGTAAAATCAGCTATATCAAGAAGGGGCGAAGAAAAATCAGGGTCATCGTCTATCTGGATCTGATAAGAAAGGCCTGCTTCTGGTTCATCCCAGTCCAGGGTGGGGGTATCGTCGTTGGTCAGGATGCCGTCAGGCGGGGAAGAGATAACGACCATGTCGGATGGGGTTCGGTCAATGGTCAGGCTAAACATTATCTTGCCCGGGCTGATATTACCGGCCGCGTCTGTGCTCCTCACCCGCCAGTAGTAATGTCCTTCCTTCAGTCTAAAGGCCGGGGGCAGGGTGAAGGTTGATTCCTTCAGATTAGGCACCGAGACCATCGGATTGATGAAATTCACCTGGGGATCGTTGTCCAGCTCAAAGATATAGCTGAGCACCTCTTCTCCCCGGTTAACATCCGCCCAGTCAAAGGTCGGGGTGGAGGTGGATAAGCAGCTATTATGTTCCGGGCTGATGGGTCTGGGATCAGGCGGCAGGGTAGTATCTACCTTGAATTTCCAGACCGGACTCCAGCAGAGGTTGCCGGCCTTGTCGGCTGCCCCGACCCGCCATTGATAGATTATCCCGTCTGGCAGGGCATAGGCCCCTATAATATTAAACACGGAGATGGTTTTGGTATTAAAGGGTGTCTGGGCCACCAAACGACCGCCTTCATCCAGGACTTCAATGACATAATGGTCGAACTTGGCATCAGTTACATCTTCCCAATCCAGGGTCGGCGTGGCATCAGGCACAGAGATTCCATTCAGGGGAGAAAGAAGCTGAACCGGACAGGGTGGCACCGTATCGATGGTTACCATCTGGGTCTTCCAGGGACTTAGATTGCCGGCACAATCCCTGGCCCGCACATGCCAGATGTAGTCTCCGTCAGACAGGGCCGTCGTATAGGTTGGCTCAGTTAGATCAGAGACACTAACCAGGGGTGAATTAAACCCTGAGTCGAGTTCACCGAGTTCAAAATCATAAGTTAGCTTCCGGCCGGAACTATCCTGCCAGGGCTTCCAGATAAAGGTGGGGGTCGGATCGTTGATGGCTATGCCGGGGGCCGGCATATCAGAGATAACCTCATTGGCCGGGAAGGTCGGCGGAAAGATGTCTACCAGAAAACTAAAGGGAAGGGAAAGGCTCTCATTTCCGGCCTCATCAATACCCACTACCCGCCAATAATAGGTTTGATCAGATGACAGGACCAGGGGAGAAGTATACCTGGTCGAGCTTAAGATATTACTTCTTAATATCAGCGGAGGCTTGAATTCATCGGTATCCACTTCCACCCGGTAGGTGACCTGAAGGCCGGCGGGGGGCATAAGTGTCCAGCTAAATTCCGGCGTGGTATCCCGGATGCAGGCATTATTGGCCGGTGAAGTAAGCCCGGGCGCCCCCGGGCCGGTGGTATCGACCACAAAGGAGCAGACCTCGCTCCAGTTGCTGACCATATCATTATTGCCTGGGTCAATGGCCCTGACCCTCCAAAACCAGAGGCCATCCGGGAGGGGTGAAGGAGAGTAAGTGGTCTTGGAGAGCCGGCTGACAGAGATGTCAATATCATTAGAATCAGGAATGGAAAAACTCCCATCGTGGTCGATCTGAATCTGGTAAAGGGCCGGAATGGCGCTGGGTGTGCTTACTTCATACCAGACAAGAGAAGGGCTGGAGGTATTTACCTTTTCTCCGCAAGGAGGGAGACGAAGCACCGGCGCGTCCGGGCCTTCCAAAAGACGTTGGTCGATAATCACCTTACGTATCAGGCTCCAATCAACCGGGCACTCCCCATCCTTAGCCGGAACACCCCTTACCCGCCAGAAATAGGTCCCGTTCTTCAGGGCGGTGAGGCTGGTCGGGGTATAAGCCGTGAGGGGGGCGTCAATTCGTTCTTCAACCACAATGGAGTCCCCAAAATAATTGCTGCTGGCTATCTGGAGTAAATAATAGCCGCTCTCGCTGAGTTCAGTGGCCGGCCTCCAGGAAAAAGTGGGGGCGGGGTTGTTGGTCTGGCTGGCCTCTAAGGGAGAAATCAATTCTATCCGGCCAATGGTAAATTCCCAGACAGGGCTCCAGTTGGTGTAGGGTTTCCCCTTTTCATATCCGGCTACCCGCCAGTAGTATTTACCGGCCGGCAGGGAATCAGCCCCAGCTTCTGAGGCCGTGGCCCAATCGCCAGGGGTGTAATAGTTGTTTTCATCCCAGGCCCTGATTAAAGGAGAAAGGAAATCAGGTTGGTCATCTATTTCAATCAGATAAGCATCCGGGCCGGCTATTTCATCCCAGTGCAGGGTCGGCCGGCCGCAGATAACGGATTCCCCCCTGGCAGGTGAGACAAGGACCGGGGCAGACAAGGTGAATTCACACACCTGACTCCAGGTGACAGCATCTCCTCCCACCCGCCAATAGTATCGTTTGGGACTTCCATCCGGTTTAACCTTAAGGGCCAGGGTATCCGGCGTATCGTAGGTAAAAGTAGTCGGACTGAGCCTTACGTTTATCTCAAATTCCAGCGGATAGAGAAAGTCATTGCGGTCATCCACCTGAAGGAGAAACTGGGCCTCCGGGTCAATGCCCCAGCAGAAGAGGGGGGTGGCGTCATAGACGGTGGCCCCATGGCAGAGCTGAGGACATAATTCCATGGTGTTGTCTTGGGATTGCACCGGGCCGAAGGAGGCAAAATAAGGGGTCTCGTTCCCACATATATCTACGGCGGTCACCACCACATAGTAATCGACGTTATCTTTCGGCGTGGGTATTTTGGCTATGGTCGCCGAACTGAAATGGGGAATGCGCACCCACTTCGTGGGTACCCGAGATGGCGGAATAGAAAAATCGGAGAAAGGCTCAGAAGAGAGATAAATATTGTAATGGTCAAAATCAGTTACATAAACAGGGTCCCAGATGACCGTCAGGCTGCCTCCAGTGTCATTAGGGGTATCGGTCACCTTAAGATGAGCCACCGCCGGGGGAGGGGTAAATCCGAAGTAAGTAAGTGAGTCTGGCTGGTCAGGCGGGGATTCCCGATTGCCTGCCCTGTCAACGGCTATGGTGTAGAACTGATAGGTGCCCGGTCTTTCCGGGAAGAAGTCGAGGGTGCAGGAGAGACACTTCGCCACAAGATTGCTTTTTTGCCATCCCTGCCCATCTATTTGGAACCACAGCTCGATTTGGCGCACACCACTTCGGTCATCGTAGGCCTGAATTTGCAGTTCAAAGGGGTCAATTATAATAGGCTCTTCTTCCGCACACAGCGGAGAGGAGACATAAGAGACAGGGGGGGTGATGTCAAAGTTGTCAATAGAGGCGACCGGTCCGGCCCAGATGGGGTCAGGGATTTCATTTCCGCAGACATCAGCCGCGGTCACGGCCACGTATTGATCTAAATAGTCTTCTGGGGTAGGCACAATGGCCATAGTTACGGATCGATCGTAAATAGCCGGAATAACCGGAGTCAATCCTAAAATGTTATTCAGAGGTGTAGACGAAAGGTAGACCTTGTAATGATCAAAATCTGCTGCCTGGCTTTTTTCCCAGGACACGGTCAGCCAGCCGCCGGTGTCGTTGGGGGTATCAATGGCTTTGACATAGTTAAGGCGCGGTGGGGGGATGGTGCCCCAGTAGGTGCGTGAGTCAGGGGTTAAGGGTCTGGATTCTGTATTGCCGGTTCGGTCTCTGGCAATGGTGTAGAATTCATAGACCCCCTCTCCCGAAGGGGTGAAAAAGAAGACCTCCCGCGGCTTATCAGTAGAAAAGCCGCTCTCCCGAAATTCTCCCTCATCCTTACGATACCAAAGAACCACCTCGGCCAGATTACTCCCGCTGTCATCCCCGGCCTCAATCCTGACCGGTATGTCCCCGGTGGCCACACATTCCGGCGATGAGGCCGTAGAATAGGGGGCCTTTATATCAGCATTATTGATGGAGTGAACCGGGCCGAAGTCGATCACCTCAGGATCTTCATTACCACAGATATCAACCGCGGTCACGGCCACGTAGTAATCTAAATAGTCTCTGAGGGTAGGGATGGTGGATAGCGGATTTTGAATGGTCAGAATTGGAGTCAGTCCTCGAATGTCTTTTATGGCTGAGTGGCTCAGGTAGATATGGTAATGATCAAGGTCTTCCACCGGGCTGGGGTCCCAGGTAGCTATCAGACTCAAGCCGGAATCCTGGGGGGTATCAACCACTTTCAGATTGCCAATGGGCGGCGGTGGAGTTTTCCCAAAGTAGGTGATGGAATCAGGAATAGACGGTGGGGTTTCTGTATTTCCGTTCCGGTCAATGGCGATACTATAAAATTCATAGTCACCTGGTCCCGGTGGGGTGAAGTTCAGGGTAGCCGAGACCTCTGAGGTGGAAAGCCCGCTGGGCCTCCAACTGCCTTTATCCTTTCGATACCAGAGGTCTACTTTGGCTACCCCGCTTCCCTGGCGATCAGCCGCCTCAATAGTGAGATAGATGTCTCCGCTTAAGACACATTGGGGAGAAGAGACCTTAGAAGCAGGGGCCAGGCGGTCTGAATCATCAGTTGATTGAACCGGGCCAAATCTCGCGGCCTGGCTTTCGTGGCCACAAATATCAACGGCTGTTACGGCCACGTAATAATCAACATAGTTCTTAGTAGTAGGGATTTCGGATTTCGGATAGGAGATGATCAGAATGGGAGATAGTCCTTGAATGTCTTCTATGGGTGAATTGGCCAGGTAGATATTGTAATGATCGAGGTCTGAAGCAGGTGATGCCTTCCAGGTGGCGGTGAGGCTCCGGCCAAAATCGTTCGGGGTATCGACGACCTTAAGGTTCTCCAGGGGTGGAGGTGGCGTTAGATCAAAATAGGTTTCAATATCCGGTTTTTCGGGTGAAGACTCGGTATTTTGGGCCATATCAACCACGATGGTATAGAATTCATATTTGCCTTCGCCAGGGAAGATAAAGCTGAAGGTCCCATGGCTTGCTTCTCCCCTGGAAGTGGTGGTGCCATCAGCACAACATGGCCCTGGATCCGGCACCAAAATTTCTTCGATAGTTCCCTGATTAGCTAATCCACTGTCCACCCAGGGCCCATTATTCCGACGGTAGTAAAGTCTGATCTCCTTGATCCCGTCCATAACATCCCGGGCTTCAAAGGGGATCAAGATTTCAGATTCCCAAACACATTCGGGTATGGTTAAGGCCTGGGAGCGAGGGGCAGTGATGTCATAAATAGTCAGGCTGTCAGCTTCAGACGGGTGAGATTCTATGCTTCCCCGGCTATCAATAGCCTGGGTAAAGAACTCATACCTGCCTTCTCCACTGGGTTGAAAATCAAAGGTCCCCTGATTTCCGGAAAGGATAAGACCGCTGTCTCTCCACTGGCCTCCATCTTTTCTGAAGAAGAGCCTGACCTTGGCAATGCCGTCCGGATCAGAGGCCTCAAAACTTACCTTGATAGGAGAGGAATTGACATAGGGCGGAGAAACGGCTTTTGAGGCAGGCTCAGTTGGGTCATAGAGATAGACTATATCCGGTTGCCCGTCGTTCCCGGCAATAAGGTCCAGGTAGCCGTCGGCATTGAGGTCTCCGAGGACCACGTCGTAAGTGTTGGCCTTACCCAGGGCCTGACCGGAATCAGAGAAGCGGCAATCTCCCTGGTTAAAATAGATCCGGTTAGGCTGTCCGTAAGAGCCGATGGCGATGTCTAAATCACCATCCTTATCTATGTCTCCCATGGCCAGTCCGTAGGTATTGGAATTGGGATTTAATGCCTCTTCGCAAAGGGTGAAGATTCCTAAGCCGTCATTAAGATATATCTTGTAATTAGAGTGACCCAAGTCAACCGCTACCAGATCAAGATCGTCGTCATCGTCCATGTCGGCCAGGGCAATAGCCGTGGTGGGGCAGCAAACCCCCAAATCCTGGTTGGAATCAGTAAAAACCCCCCTGCCGTCATTCAAATAGATGCGGTCAGCCTCTCCCCCGCTGTGTCCGGCCGCGATATCCAGATCACCATCCCCGTCCACATCACCTAAGGCCAAACTAATGGTATTAAATTGTCCTAAGGCCTGGCCAGAGTCGGTGAAGTGGCCCAGACCGTCGTTGGTAAATATCCGATCCGGGTTCCCATACCGATTTCCCACTACCAGGTCAAGGTCTCCGTCACCATCTAAATCACCCAGGCCCAAACTATGGGTAAAAGAGCTGGTCAGGGCTTGACCGGAATCGAAAAAATAACCCTGCCCATTATTAAGGTAGACCCGATTGTCTTCATCCTGATTTCCGGCGACCAGGTCAAGGTCTCCATCATTATCTAAATCTCCCAAAACCACATCAATGGTGGCGGCCTGACCTAATCGCTGGCCTGAGTCCCGAAAATAGCCGGTTCCATCGTTGAAATAGATGAGATTAGGTTCACCCACCCTGTTTCCCACTGCCAGATCGAGATCACCATCGAGATCAATGTCCCCTAAGGCGATTGATCTGGTCCGCGATTCACCTAAGGCATCAACCGGATAAAAATTACCACCATAAGCAGGTGGACGGCAAAATATTACCCCCAAAGTAAAAATGACTGTTAGGCTAAGAAATTGCTTCATCATTGGCAGGACACCTCCTTCGAATAAATAGTGTAGTGGCGTAGTGTGATATTACTGAACATGATGCTCGATGCTCGATCCTCGATGCCCGATGCTCGAAGCTGGTAAAGGATCCAGTATCGAGTATCGGGCATCGAGGATCGAGCATCGAGGTTGTGTCTCTGTGGTGAACGATTACATCTGTGCCATCTGGAAAAATCTGGGGTAACCGTTCAGCCACAAAGCCACTAAGCCACGAAGAGAATGATAGAATAGCACACGGATGACACAGATTTTGGCGGATTCTCACGGATTTTTTCTAATAAATTTTTATCCGTGTCAATCCGTCTC
>JBFMHI010000066.1 GCA_040753085.1 bacterium
CCTTATCTAATGGACTCCTATCGTGAAGAGGCAGAAGCGATTTTAGAGGGATAAAATCCCTCAGGCCTTGGTCATCGTTTCGGCCACTCATAACTTAATCGCAAATCGCGGATTGCGAATTAAAAAACAACGATCCGAAAAAAGGCTAAGCCGAGTCCAGATATCGGCGTTCCAGTTCCTGAAGTAGCGCGGCGCGTTTCTCTTTGGAGCGAGCCCTGCGAACGATAACCCATAACGGTACTCCTCCTTTATCTTTTACAGGATACCATTAATATCGGCAGAAATCGTAGAATACTTTAGCTCTTTCACGGATCGTTGTTAAAAAATAGATTCGCGATTCGCAATTCGAGATTAACGATTCAATAAATGGCCGACACGATGATCAAGGCCCGTGTGCTATTATTGGTAATCTTTGTGTCTTATTGGCTGAGTAGTTACCGAAAAGATAAAGGAGGGGTTTTAAGGGAGATGTTTCACCATATTGGCCTGGAAGCGACTGATAAAGAGAAGGCAGCGATATTTTTTGAGGAGATACTCGGAATTCCAAAGGTAAAAAGCTTTACCCTGAGTTCTGATTTAGCTGAGGCTATCTTCGGACCGGCTAAGGAGATTGAGGTGGAAACTTTTGCCGGAGAAGGCATAATTATTGAGGTATTTATCACTGACCAAAAGGTAAGGCCTCTTTATTCCCATGTATGTTTAGTGGTGCCGAACAGGCCAGAGCTTATCACTAAATGTGAAGCTTATGGTATCATTCCCAATGTGGTGAAGAAAGGAGATAAGGAGCTACTATTTATAAGGGATTTCTCCGGGAATCTTTTTGAGATAAAAAGTTAGGCGGCCCTTGCTCTTTCAAGTGTTTTTAACTTTTTACCATACTTCTCACAAAAAAAGCGAATACATTCAGGCGCAATATCAATCGCTTGTTCATCGTAGTCGCCGGTTTCGGGATTAGGCCAAACTAAGACATAATCTCCTTCAACCAGGCGAAATCTTTCTTTGTCCTTCAAAGACAAAAAGACACCCCCTGGATTTTCTTCCACAATCAACGGATAAAAATCCAGTTCATAAATGGATACGTCCAAATCTTCCTCAAACCATAGACGCAGAATATAATCATTCACATATTCTGCTTTCAGTAATCCCTTTTCTTCTCGGTTTTGCCAAAGTGCTTCATCTCTGGCCAACCTATGCCATTCTTCCCACTTCATTATTCACCCCACAATTAACACCGGCTGATTATTTTGCGCATTCTCCCATTGTTCAAGCAGTTCTTGTTCGTGGGCTACCACCCAGATTTCGACCATTTTTCGCAGAGTCGGCGGCAATTCTTTGCCGGGCTTTATCCACCTTCTTGTCCTAATTTCAATCCGATAGTTGCACATATCACCCTGATATTTTACGTGAACGTGCGGTGGTGAGTGATCGTTGTAATTTATTAAAATTATCAGGACACCCTTTTTAAACGGATGAGAAACGGGAGGCATATTTTTCTCCCTTACTTCGTGCCCTTAGTGCCTATCCCCAAACCTCTCCTGCCTGATCAGAAACCCAGCTTTCTTTAAGAAATCTGGTTTCTATCGCCCAGGTTTTAGGATAGGCTGTTAGTGGAAGATTTAGGATTGATGGTCGGGGCGACTGGATTCGAACCAGCGACCTCAGCGTCCCGAACGCTGCGCGCTAAACCAAACTGCGCTACGCCCCGAGTCTTACCGTAGCAGGGTCTATTTTATCATAATTCCCCTTAAGTGTCAATAGTTTTCTGTGGACGGTATGGACTATGTGGACCGTGGACGGCGACTGGCCGAAACTATACACAAAGAAATCCAGTGACCGATTACCGATCACCTCATTATTGGCCGAAGGAGGTGATGGAGGGATATAAGGCCAATGCAGTGACCAATTACCGATTACTGATCACCTCATTATTGGTGGCGGATTCGCCGGGCTAAGCTCCAGGCTTATTTAGCCCCCAATAATAGACTTATCTTCCTCTAATGCCTCGTATATCTCCCGTTCAATCATCGGATAGCTGACAGATCGCCAGCCCTCACCAAAATGATGGCTGAGCAGATTCAGGACAACGGCATCATCAGTCTCGATACAGAAGATGATCTTTTGGGGAGAATGCCCCAGGACCTCATATCGATAAATCGTTCGGCATCTTTGCTGAAATACTTGACTTTTCCCCTTTTTTATCCACTCCTCCCGCTCCTTTTCAATCTCTTTAAGGGAGACCTGCTCTTTGGCATCAAAGATCGAGATATACCACATAACACCCTCCTTCCTCATTATGGATTGTAACTATTCAGCCACGGATTTACACGGATGAAACACTGATTTTTTGGTAAGTGTTCAGCCACAAAGGCACAAACTCGATGCTCGATCCTGGATACTGGATCCTTTACCAGCATCGAAGATCGAGCATCGAAGATCGAGCATCGAGCATCCAGCATCATGTGCTGAACGGTTACATTTTTTGTATCTGTTTAGCGTATGCCCAACCACGAGCAGGGCAATCACCTCAAAGATTCGATCATTCAGGAGCCTTAGAAACCGCTACTCAAGACTGTTTACTGTCCTCTATCAGCCGTTCGACTACCGAGGAGTCGGCCAGGGTGGTGGTATCCCCTATCTCTTCCGGTCGACCTTCAGCGATCTTACGCAAAATACGGCGCATAATCTTTCCGCTTCGGGTCTTGGGCAAGGCATCAGCGAATTGAATCCTGTCCGGTTTAGCAATGGGGCCGATATCTTTGGCCACCTGCGCCACCAACTCCTTTATTAATGCCTCGCTCTTTTCCACCCCCTTATTCAGGGTGACAAAGGCGTATATTCCCTGACCCTTAATCTCATGCGGGAAACCCACGACCGCACTCTCAGCCGCATCCTTATGGCCCACCAGGGCGCTTTCAACTTCAGCCGTGCCCAGTCGGTGGCCTGAGACATTGATCACATCATCAATCCGGCCCAGGAGCCAGTAGTCTCCATCTTCATCCCTTTTGGCTCCATCTCCGGTGAAGTAGTTACCCGGATATTGCGAAAAATACATCTCTTCAAAGCGTTGGTGGTCACCATAAACAGTTCTGGCTATTCCGGGCCACCAGGGCGACTTGATGACTAAGGCGCCCTTCTCATTTACGCCGGCCTCTGTGCCGTCTTTTTTAATGATGGCCGGCTTTACCCCGAAAAATGGCTTAGTGGCGGCGCCTGGTTTGGCAACTATCGCCCCAGGAAGTGGTGAGATAAGAATGCCGCCGGTCTCTGTCTGCCACCAGGTATCCACAATGGGACATCTCTCTTGACCGACCACTCGATAATACCAGAGCCAGGCCTCAGGATTAATAGGTTCACCTACTGAACCCAGGAGCCTGAGGCTGCTTAAATCATGCTTCTTGACCCAGTCCTCTCCCTCTTTAGCTAAGGCCCGAATAACCGTCGGGGCCGTATAGAATATATTGACCTTATATCTCTCCACAATCTCCCAGAATCTGTCCGGATTGGGGTAGGTAGGGACACCTTCAAACATAAGGCTTGTGGCCCCATTGCTTAACGGCCCATAGACGATATACGAATGACCCGTGATCCAGCCTATGTCCGCTGTGCACCAATAAGTATCTTCCTCATGGTAGTCAAAGATCCACTTAAAGGTCGTAGCGGCATAGAGGAGATATCCGGCGGTAGTATGGAGAAGACCCTTGGGTTTTCCGGTGCTGCCGCTGGTATAAAGAATAAAGAGCGGATCTTCGGCCTCCTGTGATTCCGGCTCGCAAACTGAGTCAACCTCTTCTTCATCCATAAAGAAGTCACGATATAACACCATCTTGACCGGAGCGCTTGTCCTCTTTACCACCAGGCAGGTTGAGACCGTGGGGGCTCCTTGCAGGGCTTGATCTGCATTTTTCTTTAAAGGAATCATCTTGCCCCGACGAAAGCTGCCGTCCGAGGTTACCAGAACCTTTGCCTGACAGTCATTTAGTCGCTCACACAGGGAGTCGGCGCTAAATCCTCCAAAGACAACACTGTGGACAGCCCCAATCCGGGCACAGGCCAGGATGCCAATGGCTAATTCAGGCACCATCGGCAGATAAAAGGCCACCCGATCCCCCTTCTTTACCCCCCTCTTCTTGAGGATGTTAGCAAATCGGCAGACCTGATAATGGAGTTCTTGATAGGTGTATGTCCGGCTTTCACCATTCTCACCTTCCCAGATAAGGGCGGCCTTGTTCTTACGCCACGTAGTCAGATGGCGATCAAGACAGTTGTAAGAGACATTTATCCGGCCGCCCTTGAACCAGGCAATCTCAGCCTTTGAAGGGTCGCATTCCAGGACATTATCCCATTTTTTAAACCAGTCAAGTTCCTCTGCCCGCCTGGCCCAGAAGCCCTCCAGGTCGCTTTCTGCTTCCTGGTATAAGGCCTGGTAGTCATGTAATGATTTGATATGAGCCTTCCTTGAAAATTCCTCCGCTGGAGGAAACACGGCTCCTTCTTTGTATTTATCCATAGTCTTCTCCTTTTCTCATTTCAAACTTCGGATTTTACCATCCGGCCTCCATTATACCCGGCTGATTAAAATGTGTCAAGGAAAATAAATAAGGCTGAACTTTCTCTTGACAGGAGGGTATAGGTTATGTTATACTACCCTAGAGGTTCTAAAACTTATGCGAACTTTGTTATTAATTTTCCTTCTTATAGTGATTCTCTGGTCTTTATCTGATCCTGGGGAGGCCAGAATTATAGAAAGGATCGTAGCTAAGGTTAACAAAGAAGTAATCACCCTCTCCGAACTGGAAGAGGCGGTGGCTTCGGCTCGAGTTTTGGCCCAGCTTACCGGAGAAGAACCTACTGAAAGCGAAATATTGAATCAATTGATTGAAGACCGGTTGATTTTGGTGAAGGCTAAAGAGGCGGGTGTTACGGTTACAGCCAGCCGGGTCGAGTATGAAATAGATAAAATCAAATCAAGGTTTCCCAGCCGGGAGGCCTTTAGTAAGGCTTTGTCACAAGAAGGAATCAGCGAAGCCGAATTGGCTAAGAGATATGAAGAGCGGTTAATGAAAGAAGCCTTGACCGCCCGTTCGGTGGAGTTGGAGCCTATTACTGAGGAAGATCTGGAAGAAAAACTAAAGGGACAGGATATTCAGATTCAGGTGAGGCAAATCCTGGTCAAAACCAAAGAAGAGGCCGACTCCATTGCTACCCAGGTAAAAGGAGGCGCCGATTTTCTGGAATTGGCTCAAGCCTTCTCTCTTTCTCCTGACCAGGGGGAGACCTTAGGATTCTTTTCCCGTGGGCAAATGGTGGCTGAATTTGAAACCGCGGCCTTTTCTCTGCCCGAGGGAGAGATAGGGATAGCTGAAACCGGCTTGGGATTTCATGTGATCGAATGTCTGGCCATAAGAAAGACCCCGGAAGAAGAGCTAGCCCGTCTGCGGGGAGAATGGCAGGCCCGTTTGTATAGGGAACGATTGGATCAAGCCCTGGAATCGTGGATTAAGGGACTTAAAGCAGGGGCTTATATTGACACTAGGTTATAGTCGGTTTCGAGTTTCGAGGAGGGAACACTTCCCGAACGTTCCAATTATTTCGACCACATGTAACCGTTCACCTCACCACGACTCTAATAAACCAGGACCTAAATGCCTATGAACTTCTATTGCTGCTCCAATTATCTGCTCTGTAAGTGCTTTTTCTAAAATCATTCTCCGTGTCTCTGTGGTGAACGATTACCTCGAAACTTAAAGTGAACCCGAAACCCGACGACCCGCAAGCGGGTGCCCCGAACTCGACGACCCGCAAGCGGGTGCCCCGAACCCGAAACTCGAAACCTATACTGGGAATCACGATGGGTGATGCAGCCGGGATTGGCCCTCAGATTATCCTTAAAGCCCTTTCCCGGAATTCACTTTATGAAGAGTGTCACCCGCTGGTTATCGGAAATATCAGTGTCCTTGAAGCGGCCCGGAAACTGATAGGCAGTCATATTGAGATTCATCCGGTAGAGAAGGTAGAAGCGTCTGGCTTTAATCTGAGTGGTATAAATTGCCTTAATCTTGACAACATCCACCCGAATCAGTTTAAGATAGGAGAAGTTAACCCTGTTTGTGGCAAAGCAGCCATTGATTATATCCAGGAAGCGGTCAGACTGGCTATGGCCGGAGAAATCTCGGCGGTGGTTACCTGTCCGATAAGCAAAGCCGCCATTAATCGGGCCGGTTTCCTATATCCAGGCCATACTGAGCTTCTGGCCCAATTAACCAACACCCGGTCAGTAGCTATGATGCTGG
Source organism: bacterium (assembly GCA_040753085.1). Taxonomy (NCBI): domain Bacteria; species bacterium. Next base: position 6,291 of record JBFMHI010000066.1, read on the forward strand.
TGGCGGATAGGCTGCGGGTCATCCTGGTGACTATTCATCTTTCTCTAAAAAAGGCCATTCAGGGGATCAACCAGGGAAAAATTGTAAAGACCATTAGATTGGCTCATCGGGCCTTGAGTGCCTGGCTAAGGAAGGAACAACCTAAACTGGCGGTGGCCGGATTAAACCCCCATGCGGGTGAAGGCGGTCTTTTCGGTCGGGAAGAAATAGAAATTATTGCCCCGGCTATTGCCGAGGCTAAGGAGGGGGGGATAGAGGTTAGCGGTCCCTATCCGCCGGACACCGTCTTTTATCAGGCTTATCACGGGAAATTCGATGCCGTCATTGCCCTTTATCACGACCAGGGGCTGATTCCCATAAAGCTTTTGGCCTTTGATCGAGGGGTCAATGTTACCCTGGGGTTGCCCATTATTCGAACCTCGCCTGACCATGGAACAGCTTTCGATATTGCTCACAAGAATATAGCCAATCCCGAAAGCCTGATAGAAGCCATAAAGCTGGCTTGCCAAATGGCTGTTAAGAGATAGTTTCGAGTTAATGCCAAGTCCGGCCGTTGGGTTCTGTCTGGCCAATGGTCAGAATTCCTAACTCGAAACCCGAAACTCGAACAAGTGAACCCGAAACCCGACGACCCGCAAGCGGGTGCCCCGAACTCGAAACTCGCCAGGAAGAGTCGAGAAATTCTATCTAAGTATGGCCTTAGACTTAGAAAGAGCCTGGGACAGAATCTGCTGGTAGATGAAGGTATTTTTGAAGAAATAATAGCGGCCCTTGATCTTAGACAGGATGACTGGGTCCTGGAAATCGGTTCGGGCATAGGGTTTCTTACCTCTAAACTGGCCGAGAAGGCAGGTCGGGTGGTAGCCATTGAGATTGATCCTAAGTTAATCTTCCTTCTGAGGCAGGAGCTAAAAGATTTTACTAACCTTGACCTTATCGAAGCTGATATCTTGAAGGTCGACCTTGATCAATTAATGCGGCATGCAGAAGGCGGAAGGCAGAAGGCAGCCGCCAACTTGCCCTATTATATCACCTCTCCGGTGATTATGCATCTGTTGAAGTTTAAGCATAATTTTACTCGGTTAGTAATCATGGTCCAAAAGGAGGTAGGCAAGCGAATATTAAGCCGGCCGGGGACCAAAGACTACGGGGTGCTTTCTATTGCCGTGCAGTATCATACGGAGCCGCGGTTGGTGACTTATGTGGACAGGAAATCATTTTTCCCTTCACCGGCCGTTGATTCAATGGTGTTAACTCTGGACATCCTTGAGCAGCCCAGGGTTGGTCTCAAGGATGAAGGATTCTTCTTTAAGGTGGTTAAAGCCGCTTTTTCTCAGCGCCGGAAGATGCTGAGGGGGAGTCTGAGATCACTGGGGCTTGAAGGGCAGGTGATCATCGATCTATTGACTGAGTTGGGGATAGACCCGGCGAGAAGGGGAGAAACCTTGAGCCTGGAAGAGTTTGCCGCTATTTCTGATCGGATTAGGCAATAGAAAGGCTGAAGGCTGAAGGCTGAAGGCTTTTAGGCCTTTAGCCTTCAGCCTTCAGCCTATCTCCCTGAGTAGTTACACACACTAAGAAGGAGGGGTTATCTTATGAAAGCCGTTATTATGGCCGGAGGATTCGGCACAAGACTTCGGCCGCTCACCTGTAACTTACCAAAACCTATGGTGCCTATGGTCAACCGACCAATTATGGAACATATCGTGCAGCTTTTAAAAAGACATAATATTACCGATATTCTGGCTGTCCTGTATTATCATCCTGAAGTAATTGAGGGTTACTTTGGTAATGGTTCCAAGTTTGGGGTGAAGATAAAGTATGTTGGGGCGGCCGAAGACCTGGGCACGGCTGGCTCAGTCAAGAACGCTGAAGACCAGCTAAGAGAACCCTTTATTATTATCAGCGGGGATGTGATAACCGATTTTGACCTCACGGCGGCCATTCAGTTCCATAAAGCCCGGCAGGCCCTGGCTACCATTGTCCTGACTAGGGTTACCGATCCCTTGAGTTTCGGGATTGTTATTGCTGATGAGGAAGGGAAGATTGTCCGGTTTCTGGAAAAGCCTTCCTGGGGTGAAGTCTTCAGTGATACAGTCAATACTGGCATCTATATCATGGAACCTGAAATTTTTAAATATATCCCTAAAGAAAAGGAGTTTGATTTTTCCAAGAATCTCTACCCGGCTTTGCTGGCCGAGAAACAACCCCTTTACGGTTATATTGCTCAAGGATACTGGCAAGATATTGGTAATTTAGATACCTACCGACGGGTTCATTATGATTGTTTAAAGGGAGAAATTACCCTTGATATCCCCGGCCGGAAACTGGATACGGTTGGTCGTGATATTTGGGTGGGGGAAGGGGCGACTGTTTCCAAACAGGCAACAAATCTGAAAGGCGGGGTGGTCATTGGTAAAGACTGCCGCATTGAGGACGGAGCGACTATTATCGATTCCAGTATCGGAAACAATGTAGTCGTAGAAGGCGGGGCACAGATCATAAATTCCATTATCTGGGACAAGGTTGAGATTGGCCGACAGGCCGAATTAAGAGAGGCCGTAGTTTGCCGGGAGTGTAAGATTAAAGCCAAGGCCTTCTTGGGTAATGGGGTTATTGTCAGCGATGGCTGCACGGTTGGGGTGGAAAGCAACGTGCGGGCCAATGTGAAGATGTGGCCCCACAAAGAAGTGGATAATGGCGCCACTCTGTCCTCCAGTCTTATTTGGGGAGAAAGATGGGCCAGGGTGCTTTTTGGCACCTATGGTGTAAGCGGCTTGGCCAATATCGAAATCACGCCTGAATTTGCCGCCCGGCTGGGAGCAGCCTGGGGAGCCAGTTTTCCCAAGGGTGTCTCCCTTATGACCGCCCGGGATAACGACAAGACCTGCCGGATGATTAATCGGGCCATTATCTCCGGGGTATTGAGCAGCGGCGTAAATATGAGAGATATAAGCACTGTCCCTATTCCGGTAGCTCGATATCAGGTCCGAACCTCCAATGAACAGGGGGGCCTTCATGTTCGAAGGGCCCCTTATGATCCGAGATTGATTGAAATTCGGTTCTTTGATTCTCAAGGGATTGACATCCCGGTGAGTAAGGAAAAGGCCATCCAGCAGCTCTTTTTCAGAGAAGACTACCGACGGGCCAGGATAGAGGAGGTAGGAGACCTTTCTTTCCCTTATCGGGTGGTGGACTACTACAAAGAAGGATTTATAGACTGCATTGATACGGAGTCCATTGCCAAAAGTAATTTTAAGTTCGTGATCGATTATGGTTTCTCTGATGCCAGCACTATTTTCCCCTCTGTTCTGGAAGAACTCGGCTGTCATGTAGTGGCCTTGAACGCCCATCCTGATCCGGCCAGGGTAAAAAGAACTCAAGAAGAGATGGATCAAAGCCTTAAACAACTATCCGATATTGTGGTCAGTCTCCGGGCTGATATCGGCTTTATGTTCGATCAAGAGGCCGAGAGGTTGTTTCTGGTAGATGAAGGGGGGTATATCCTTCCGGATAACCTGGCTACGGCGGTAATGGCTAATCTGGTTTCCAGGTGCCACCCTAAAGCTACTATTGCTGTTCCGATAAGTGTTACCAGGATTATCGAAAAAGTGACCAGGGGAAAGGTGAAACGGACTAAAACTACTCCCCGGGCCATAATGGAAGAGACTGAGAGCTATATGGTTAGCAATGGAAATGGCGGCTTTATCTTCCCCCAATTTCAACCGGCCTTTGATGCTATGTTTGCTTCGGTTAAGACCCTTGAGTTCATGTCACAACTGGGTGTCAAATTGAGCAAGCTGGTGAAGGCTATCCCGCCTTTCTACTGTCTCCACGAACGTATCCCTTGCTCCTGGGAAAGAAAAGGCGCCATTATGCGCATGCTGATGGATATGACTAAAGATAAAGAGGTCGAACTGGTGGATGGGGTTAAAGTCAAGGAAGGGGATGATTGGGCCCTCTTTCTGCCGGATCCGGACCGCCCTATCTTTCACATTCATGCTGAATCAAGCTCGATAGATAAGGCTAAGGAATTAGCTGACCGATATATTGTTCAGATAAGGGAACATTAGGCGATACGTGGCAGAAGGTAGGCGGGGGCGAGGTGATTACTCATTATGGAAGCCAGTTTCGCCCTCTGATTACCATAATGCCGAAAACCACTTTGGCTAATTGGATATTGGCTCTTTGGCTATGGGCTTCCCTTAAGCGTCCTTTCCATCTCCCTCTCCATTACTTTTCGCTTCAGATCCTCCCGTTTATCATAAGCCCGTTTGCCCCTGGCTAAAGCCAATTCCAATTTTACCCGGCCTTTTTCAAAGTATAACTTCAAAGGAATAAGGGCGAATCCTCGCTCGGTTACTTTTCCATATAGCCGCTTGATTTCAGCCCGATGAAGAAGCAGTTTTCTGGGTCTTTTAGGCTCAAGATTATACCGGTTTCCAAAATCGTAAGGGCTGATGTGCCATTTATAAATAAACACCTCTCCTTTTTCTACCTGGCCAAAGCTGTCAGACAGATCGGTTCGTCCAGCCCGCAAGGATTTAACCTCGGTTCCGCTAAGGACAACGCCAGCCTCATAAGTTTCAAGAATATGGTAGTCTTTTTTAGCCTTCCGGTTCAAGGAAATAATTTCTTGGGGCATTAGGTTCTCTCTCTATCTTCTCTCTCCCCAGTTTCCTGCGGCGTTGCCCAGTATACCATACGAGATTAAACTTGTCAATACTTCGGTTCAGAGACCAGGTTTTTTTTATTTTTTTCTCCTTAAAGGATGCTTGACATTCTCGTTAATATATGTTATCCTAAAAAATTATTGGTAACTATTCAGCCACTAAGGCCCAAAGATTACAAATATTCTCTTCGTGGCTTTGTGGCTGAATAGTTACAATTATTGAACCTTTTTGACTGAAAGTAGACCACTGAAAATCGGTTTTACCTACCGCCTTGTCAAGTCAGTATTTGTGGGTAAAGCCTCTTTTACCCCTCACCCTACCCTCTCCCCTGAGGGGAGAGGGTAGGATGAGGGAGATTACCTCTCATAGAGGCGAACCCATCAAATCAAGCTTGACAGAGCACTACACTCTAAACAGAAAGCTTATCTTAGAAGGAGGCGATTAGCAATGCGCAAAAGTTTATTTTTATTATTGATCGGAGCATTAATTCTAGTGACGGCCTCGGTCAGTCCTGCCTCTGCCCTGGAAGGCCGGATTGTCTTTAGCCCTATTGACGCCCAGGGCAATCAGGATATCTATATTATGAACGCTAATGGCTCCGGCCAGACCAGGCTGACCACTAATCCGGCCACTGATCAAAATCCCTCTCTGTCTGGTGATCACCGGGTGGTCTTTTCTTCTGAGAGGACAGGTGACTTTGAGATCTGGATTATGAATGATAATGGGGGCGGTCAAACCCAATTGACTAATTCTGCCGGAGGTGATTATTATCCCATGCTTTCCCCTGATGGATCAAAGATCGTCTTTTATTCCTCCCGGGACGGCAATTGGGAGATTTACCTGATGGACGATGACGGTTCCAATCCCATCCGATTGACCAATAATTTGGAGACAGACGAGGACCCCTGTTTCTCCCCGGATGGTTCCAGGATTATTTTCACCTCGAACCGCGATGGCAATGAGGAAATCTATATTATGAACCGCGATGGAACCAACCAGGTCAATCTGACCAATAATCCGGGGTCGAATGATTCCTATCCCAAGTTTTCACCTGATGGAAGCAAGATCACTTTTACCTCTAATCGAGACGGTAACAATGAGGTCTACATTATGGATGTAGACGGCTCCCATCAGACCCGGCTGACCGCTAATACAGTGTGGGACGGTTATTCCTCCTTTTCACCGGATGGAACCCGTCTGGCCTTTTTAGCTAATCGAATAGGCGGGTGGAACATCTGGACCATGAACATTGATGGTTCCAGTCAGACCCAGATCACTACCGGAGCAATGGACTATGAGCCGCGTTTTGGTCCGCCTGAGCCGCCATCCGCCCCCACCAATCTGGCCGGCTCGGCTGTTTCAGCCAACCAAATCGATCTCTCCTGGACTGACCAGGCCAATAACGAGCTGGGCTTTAAGGTGGAGCGTAAGACAGGCGTGGATGGTGTCCTTATGATCCTGACCGTGCTTGGTCCCAATATAACTTCTTACCAGGATGCCGGTCTGGCCCCCAATACCACTTACTATTATCGGGTCAGCGCCTACAATGCCGGCGGCAGCAGTTATTCCAGCGAAGTAGGGGTTACTACCACCACCAGCCCTTCGCCCGGGTTAGGTCGCATAGTCTTTGATTCTTATGATGCCACAGGTAATCATGATGTTTACATTATGTCGGCGGACGGCAGCGGAGAGACCCGGCTCACCACTGATCCGGCTGAGGATTGGATGCCTTTCCTTTCGGCCGATGGTCGAGTTGTTTTTTGTTCTAACCGGAGCGGTGATCTCGAGGTGTGGATTATGAACGCTGATGGGACCAATCAGACCCAACTCACTAATGCGGTGAAAAAAGACTATCTCCCGGCTGTCTCCCCTGATGGCTCTAAGATTGCCTTTCAGTCTGAACGGGACGGTAACTGGGAAATCTATATTATGAACAGCGATGGTTCCGGTCAGACCCGACTGACTAATAATACGGCCAATGATCAAGAGCCGACCTTTTCTCCGGATAGCACCAAGATTATCTTCACCTCTAATCGAAACGGCAACAACGATATCTATGTCATGGGTATTGACGGTCAGGGGGTAACGGCCTTGATCAGCAATCCGGCCAGCGATTATTACCCCTTCTTTTCGCCTCAGGGCGATCGGATAACCTTCACCTCAACCCGGGATGGGAATGATGAGATATATCTGGCCAACTTTGACGGCTCTAATCCGATTAGAATAACTAATCATACAGTGCGAGATATCTATTCTTCCTTTTCACCGGATGGGTCCAGGCTTTCTTTCCTCTCTTACCGCCATGCCGGCTGGAACATCTGGACGATGAATACCGATGGCTCTGGTCTGACTATGCTCACCTTTGACGGCAATAATTACAAACCCGTTTATGGGCCTTCTGTGCTTGCGGAAGCTCCTAAAGCCCCAACTAACTTAGTGGCTCAGGCCGTCTCAGGCAGCCAGATAAACCTGAGTTGGACGGATAACTCTGATAATGAAACAGGCTTTAAGATCGAGCGAAAGACCGGCGTGGGCGGAACCTACAACCAGATAGCCACGGTTTCGGTTAATGTCACTACCTATCAGAATTCAGGCCTTTCTCCGACCACGGCTTATTATTACCGGGTCAGGGCTTACAATACTAAGGGAGACTCTCTCTATTCCAATGAGGCCTCTGACACCACCCCTGGGGCGGAAATTCCCAATGCCCCTACTAATCTTACGGCCACCGCCATATCGAGCAGCCAGATAAATCTTGCCTGGACTGATAATTCTGATACGGAGGTTGGCTTTAAGATCGAAAGAAAGACCGGCGTGGGCGGAACCTACGATACCATAGCCATCGT